>JAWLDD010000200.1:0-5180 GCA_041686815.1 Candidatus Atribacteria bacterium
CCCAAAAGTAACTTTCCCTTTATACAATTCTATAACTATTCTATCATTTTTTTCTTTACCAAGAAATGCAATTATACAAAAAAATGATTTTTATCACAAAATCCTTAGAATTTAAAACTAGTTGCATCTTAATGCGCAACAACAATAAGCATATTTAACCTTTCTATAGGTCAAGATAAAGATAGAAAAATGAAGTTCCGCAAAAGTCAGCAGTTAAGAAAAATAAGGAGTGATACCTATGAAAATCTTGAAAGCAATAAGAAAAGTTCCTGGGGGATTGATGATAATCCCGCTATTATTAGGTGCATTTTTTAACACTTTCTTTCCAGACTTATTGGAAATAGGAGGGTTTACAACAAACTTGTTTAAAACTGGTGCAATGCCAATCCTAGCAGTATTTCTATTCTGCAACGGGGCTCAGATAAACGCAAAACAGGCAGGTGCGCCACTTTTAAAAGGTGTAGCCTTAACATTATCAAAATTCATTATCGGAGCTGGCTTAGGCATACTTGTAAACAATATCTGGGGACCAATGGGAGTACTGGCTTTATCACCTTTGGCTATAGTTGCATCTGTAACCAATTCCAATGGAGGTCTTTATGCAGCTTTAGCTGGCGAATTTGGAGATTCAACCGACGTTGGAGCAGTATCCATACTTTCAATAAACGACGGTCCATTCTTTACTATGTTAGCCTTCGGAGTATCGGGAATAGCTACAATACCCTTTATGGCGTTGGTTGCAACTATCATTCCTATATTGATAGGCTTTATACTGGGTAACCTAGATGAAGACCTGAGAGAATTTTTAGAACCCGGTGCCACGCTACTAATTCCATTCTTCGCTTTCCCATTGGGAGCTGCTTTAAACTTTGGCCAGCTTATACAAGCAGGTATTCCAGGAATTATCCTAGGTGTTGCATGCACTATCCTGACAGGTTTTGGTGGTTATTTTACTATGAAGCTTCTTAAAGCCAAGAATCCCCACATAGGAGCTGCCATAGGCACAACAGCTGGTAATGCTGCTGCGACACCAGCAGCTCTTGCACAAGTAGATCCTTCACTGGCAGACATCGCTACTACTGCAACGGTGCAAATTGCTGCAGCTATTATTGTGACAGCAATACTTTGTCCTATGCTTGTCAATTACCTAGCCAGAAGAGGGAATGCAAACATCCATGCCTAGGTGGACAAAGATTGATTGATATTAGTTGACAGAGTATGAAAACTTATTTTAAAAAATCAAAATTGGAGGTATAAACTGTGACAGTAGTAAAATTACCATATGGAACAGACTTTCTTGAGGTAGATATTCCAGAACAGCGACTAAATGGAATATTAATCTCAAAATTGCATCACTACAAACCCCAGCTAAGCCAAGAGGAGCTAGTAAAACAGGCACTTGAAAATCCTATAGGTACTCCAAAGTTAAGAAATATTGCTAAGGGTAAAGACAAGGTTTGTATTATATCTAGTGACCACACTAGACCTGTACCCAGCAAGATCATGATGCCCCTAATACTTGAGGAAGTAAGAAAAGGTAATCCGGATGCCGATATAACGATACTAATCTCCACAGGGTGTCATAGGGAGACGACCAAGGAGGAGTTGGAGGCTAAATTCGGCCATGAAATAGTATCAAAGGAAAAAATATATGTCCACAACTGTGATGATGAGAGCATGCTGGTAAATATAGGTGAGCTTCCATCTGGTGGCCTTATTATCCTAAACAAACTGGCCATAGAGGCAGACCTGCTAATCGCTGAAGGGTTTATAGAACCGCATTTCTTTGCTGGTTTTTCAGGAGGCAGAAAAAGCGTACTTCCTGGCATCGCCAGCAGAGCTACGGTTATGTATAACCATAATGCAGAATTTATAGATAATGAAAAAGCCAGGACTGGAATCCTAGATGGAAATCCAATACAGACGGATATGCTCTACGCTGCTAGGTTGGCTAGATTAGACTTTATAGTCAATGTGGTAATCAATGCAGATAAAGAAATAATTCACGCTGTTGCAGGAGATTGTGACCTAGCTCATAGGGAAGGGTGCAAGTTCCTGGAAAGCCAGTGTAAGGTTAACAGCGTCATGTCAGACATAGTAATCTCTACAAACGGCGGTTACCCTCTCGACCAGAATATCTATCAAGCAGTCAAGGGCATGACAGCAGCTGAAGCCACAGTAAATGAAGGTGGCGTTATCATCATGATTGCCAAATCCAATGATGGCCATGGTGGAGATCGTTTCTATAAATCCTTTAAGGAAGAAAAGAACGTTGACAATATGTTAAAGGTATTTCTCGAAACTCCAAAGGATGAAACTATTCCTGATCAATGGCAATCTCAAATATTCGCTAGAGTGCTAAAACGAGCAAAAGTAGTATATGTATCAGATGCTCCCGATGACATGGTTTCTGATTTGCACATGATCCCAGCTCATTCTGTAGAAGAAGCCATAGAAAAGGCGGATGAAATATTAGGAAAGAAGGATTCAAAGATTACTGTTATTCCCGATGGGGTTTCGGTTATTGTGCTTTAAAACTTTGAAATACGCTAAATAAGCAGGTAGGCAATAGATGATTTTCCCATCTATCGCCTACCTAAATACTTTTAGTTATTCATAACCTAAGTCCATCACATAAACTGGATCTGAAGGATTTTCTCCTACAACGTTGGAAGCATATATCGAGAATGCGGATGTATTTGGAGGCATAACGTAGGTGAATGTATAGGATTCATAGGATGTATTGACCAAAAAGGGCATGGTTATGCCGATGCCTGTACTATCAGCTTATCAATAATCGTAAAAAAGTCCTTGGGATTCGTAAATATCGTCGATCCAACCCAAATCCCACAGCAATCGACTGCCAATATATTTATCCCTAATATCTTTTGTTGCAATAAATGTATCTCTGACCTCATCCTGGGTCAAGCCTATATCTTTCGGATTTACCGGGGCATCGATAGATTTTAGAAGGTTTATCACCGTAGAGGGTTCAGGTAACTCTTGATCTATAATTTCTAATATAGTACTCCAGTTTTGGATTATAGTATCCAATCTAACTTCATGCCTTTTTTTGTCGAACTTACCTTCTTCTCTTTCTATTTGGATAAGCTTCTCACTGCTTTCCCCTAGAAACTCCCTCAGGAACTCACTCCACTTGTCTAGACTAAATTCCCTGACATAGGAAAGTGCCTTTTCCCTGTTAGGCGTTATTTCACGAATTAAACTATAAATTCTAAGAGATAACACTGTACCTATACCAACATGTATCCCATGTAAGTCACTTTTTGTATTAAATCTTAATGCACGCATTTCCCATATATGGGAAAAGTAATGTTCCATCCCCGATGCAGGGCGTGTCACCTCCGCTAGTTTCATTGCTATTCCTGCTAAGATCAAACCTTCCATTATATTAGCCACGGATTGAGGATCCCTTTTTAATAAGCCACTAGCAGACTGAAAGCACTTATCAAGGGAACGACGCATTATAGATGCTACTTGCTCACAGTAATACTCCTTATTAATAATATGTGAAATACGCCATTCACAAATACTTACATACTTTGCCAGCATGTCGCCTAATCCTGCTTGTAAAAGCCTCATAGGTGCATTGCAGATGATATCTATATCGGCTACAACTGCTACAGGACAGGATGAGTCAATTGAAACTTTCACATTATCTAAGATCATAGAAGATGAACTGGAAGCATACCCATCCATTGACGGGGCTGTACACACTACCATATATTTCAGACCTGTCACCTTTGCTATGATTTTGCCAATATCATTAATAGTTCCTGATCCAACTCCAATAATGAAATCACAATTACTATCAAAGTTCATAACCACTTGTCCCACATAAAATTCGTTGGGCTCTATATTTGCCTGAGGAAAAATGAATTTGGAATATGATATGTGGTTTTCGTTAAGTAATGAACATACATATTCTCCAGCAGCACGCTGAGTGTTTCTGTCCATAATAATAAAAGGTTTTTTCACACTGTATTTACCCAATATCTTAGGTATATATTCCAATGCTCCTTTTTGAATGATTACTTCATCGATATCAACGCTATGCACCTTTCCACAGCTACACTGGAAAGACCTACTATCTAATAAATCCTTGATGGAAAGGTCGGAAAAATTAACTGTACTGGTCATGTAATCTATCCTTTCAACTAATATTATAGTTCAACTCTATAGTTCATATTTTTTTACTAAATAACGCCCAACTTCAAGCATCAATCGTGATGCGTGGACAACCAGTTCATCTGGAAAAGACTTGAGGAAGTTATCCGCTTCAAAAGTAAAATCTCCATCATATTGAATCTCTTTTAGCGCAGTCATCACTTCATCCCAGTTGATCTTTCGAGTGAATGGCAAAGTATGCAAATCATGAACTAAATCATTATCGTGAATATGTAGGGCTTTAAGCCTATCATGTCCTAGAGCTCGAATCATTTCCGCTGCAGATTCCCCTCCTGTATTCTCCATCTCGCTATGACCAATATCAAGACATGCAACAAAATAATCAGGATCTAGTTCATCTAAAGCATCCAAATATGCATTAAACTCTTGGGCAGTGGAACAAGTAGCAGGTGATGCTGTTGCATCCCCTTGATACCAATTAAACATATTTTCAACAGCGATCTTCACATCACAATCCCTGGCATATGGAAGCAAGGAATTGTATAGTTCAATATTGGTTTCCATGCATAAAGAATTCTTCCCTATTTGGTGGTCAGGGAAAACTGCTGGATGGATTACCACCGTTTTACCTCCCAACAGGCTTGTTATCTCCATAGCTCGGACAAGAAGCGGGAAGATACGGGCGTTATACTTCCCATTATTTAGCAGATAACTGGGAAAAGGAGCATGGGATTGATTGCACACGATGTTACTTTCCTCCGCTATCCGTCTGAGCCTATTGGCTTGTTTTTCATAATCTCTGCGATTTATGAGACAATCATCTGAATCAATGTCAAACATAGAAAAGTCATAAGCATCATAGCCAACCTGGGCTAACTGGCGAATTGCCTCTTCTTCACCGAAAACTTTAGCGAAATGTTCTGTTTGCGTTGAAATTTTCATAAAAAACTCCTTATAAACATATGTGAAGTCGCCTTTATATTGCTTTCTATTAAAATTATACAAAAACTAATCAGCTAAAGTCTAATTTA
>JAWLDD010000201.1:0-5177 GCA_041686815.1 Candidatus Atribacteria bacterium
TTGTTTTTTTCTGTAATGGCATGTGCATTCATTGCAGCGGCTATAACATTGATCATTCCATTGTGCACAAGGTATATAACCAAAAATATCTTGGAAGGAAATGCAGTCAATGCATTGAAGCAGATTTATCAAGTAGGGGCTTTAATGATTTTTCTTGTCATGGTACAAAATGCTTGCAGCTTCTATTATGATTACCGAGGACATGCAATGGGTGCTATGATGGAGAACGATATGCGAACCGAGCTGTTTCAGCATTATCAAAAGCTATCCTTAAATTTCTATGACGAGCAGAGGATAGGGAAGTTAATGTCTAGGCTCACTAACGACCTGCTTTTGTTATCGGAATTGTATCATCATGGGCCTGAAGATTATATAATATGCTTGGTTAAGTTTATCGGAGCCTTTGTGATATTGATAGGTATAAACTTGAAACTTGCACTGACTGTATTTGCTTTTTTACCTATAATAGCCGTCTATTCACTTTATTTTAATAAAAAAATTAGCTCTGCTATTAAGAAAAATTACGATAGAATAGGAGATATAAACGCTCAAGTCGAAGACAGTCTTTCCGGAATCAGGGTTGTAAAGTCCTTTGCAAATGAAGAACTTGAAAACCAGAAATTTGCTTATCAGAATAATAGGTTCTTGGAAAGCAGGAAAAGCATTTATAGAAACGAAGCATTTGTGTATAATGGTGTAAATGTTCTTATCAATCTAATCACAGTTACTATTGTTGTCTTAGGTGGTGCTAGTATTGTTAAGGCATCATTGGACTTGGCTGACTTGATAACATTTCTAATGTATATCGGCAATCTAATTGAGCCGGTACAAAAATTGACTCATATGACCACTCAATTTCAAGAGGGAATTAGTGGGTTTCACCGATTTATGGATATATTAGAAATAGAACCGGAGATTAAAGATACACCAAATGCCATAGAGTTAAAAAATGTTAAGGGAAATGTAAGTTTCGTAAATGTAGGATTCAAATATAATGAGGGCCAGGATTATGTTTTAAAAAACATAAACTTGGATGTGAAACCAGGAGAATATATTGCAGTAGTGGGGAGTTCCGGTGTTGGTAAAACTACCCTATGCTCACTAATTCCACGGTTTTATGATTTAAATGAAGGTATGATATTGCTTGATGGAACAAATATTAAAGATATTAAACTTGATTCACTGAGGAAAAATATCGGTGTTGTTCAACAGGATGTCTATTTGTTTGCAGGCACAGTATTTGAGAATATTCTCTATGGTAAACCAGATGCTAATAGAGATGAGGTAATTGAAGCAGCCAAAAAGGCTAATGCTCATGAGTTTATAATGGAATTACCAGATGGATATAACACTTATATAGGTGAGCGAGGCGTTAAATTATCAGGTGGACAAAAGCAGAGGTTAAGCATTGCTAGGGTTTTCTTGAAAGATCCCCCCATACTAATCTTAGATGAAGCAACCAGTGCTTTGGATAACGAGAGTGAAAGAGTGGTCCAATACTCCTTAGAGCAGTTAGCTGAAAACAGAACTACTTTTGTAATAGCTCATCGTTTATCCACTATCAGAAATGCTGAGCGAATCATTTTGTTATCAGAAAATGGAATTGAAGAACAGGGGAGCTATGAAGAACTGATGGCATTAGATGGAGCCTTTGCACGTTTATATAATATACAATTAGATTATAATTATAGTCTATAATGTAAAATATATAGGTATAAGAATGATAAGAGATTATGTTGATAACATTATCCGATGTCGACGACATTATTCCGACAATTTGTTGAAAAATATTCCGTTATTGATTATAATTAAGGAGAATGTGCGGTCCTTGAAATAAAATGATAGAACTATAATTATTTCATGGGTTCGACTAGCAGCAGAGGAGGAGTTTTATGATAGGTAATACGTATCAATTAGCAATCGTAGGCTTAGGCGGTATGGGAAACTGGCACCGAGAAATCATTGAGACCATTGATGGTATCGAGGTTTGTGGCAGTTTCGATATAAAGGAAGAAAGACAACAATTTGCTCGCGATCATGGCATTACCCCATATAATAGCCTAGAAGAATTGCTGGCAGATGAAAAGGTAGACATTGTTCTTTGCGCTACCCCCAATGATGTTCACAAGGATATTGTTATTCGTGCTCTTCGCGCAGGAAAAAATGTAGTTTGTGAAAAGCCTGTAACCCTTAGCTCTAAGGATCTGCAGGAAATGATTGATGCTGCCGAGGAGACAGGAAAGCTGTTTACAGTCCATCAGAATCGACGATGGGATGAAGATTTTCTTACAGTAAAGAAGATATATGATGATAACATGCTAGGAGATATCTTCCGCATAGAATCACGTGTTCATGGTTCTCGAGGAATCCCTGGGGATTGGCGTCAATTGCCTGAACATGGCGGCGGTATGGTATTGGACTGGGGTGTGCATATATTGGATCAAGCTTTAATGATGATACCCTACAAAGTTAAATCCGTTTATGCGACTCTCACCCATGTAACCAATGAATTGGTAGACGATGGATTTACCGTAGTACTTACCTTTGAAAATGGTCTGGAGTATTTACTTGAGGTAGGAACTAGCAATTTTATAAAATTACCACGCTGGTATGTTTTAGGCCAAAATGGTACTGCAGTTGTCAAGGATTGGGATCTGTCAGGAGAAATTGTTCGCATAACCGATTGGAGCAAAAACGACGCAGTTCCTATTAGAACAGCAGCTGGTCTGACCAAGACTATGGCACCACGTACCGAAGATACCATCCATACTGATCCTCTACCAATCGTAAAAAGCGATATCCGGGATTATTACAAGAACGTAATGGCAACCATCGCTGGAAAAGAAGAGATCATTGTAAAATTGCCTGAAGTTATGCGCGTAATGAAGTTAATGGAAACCATATTCGAAGCTGCTGAGAAAGGGCAAGTATTGCCTTTTGAGTAAACCATATATTTAAAAGAGCAATAAAAATCAAAGATTTTCCTATTGACCATAGAACATGAAATGGTATAATGGTTATAGAAAATGAATTATATTTTCTGAGATACTCGTGAAGCTTTTATTTTGAACCTACATTGTGAATAAGGGAGTCCAATATAAAAAGTGTGGATATCAAGCCCAGAATAGATCGTTAGGTTTGGGAAGATAGAAACCTTTTTGCGGACACCCACCTATCGAGGGATAGGTGTCAAAATAGAAGCAACGATATCTTGGATATCACATTGACACAAAGACCATAAATGCAAAATGCACTTATGGTCTTTTCAATATTTTCAACTATGTAAATAAGGAAGTTGTTATAACAACCATAAAAGTGGTATTAATAAATTATCATGTGAGAAATTAATATTATCATTCCATGGATCTATAAATATAGATGTTTTTATGCTAAAAGATGGATCCAGCGAGAAATAAGTTTTAAGGAGGAATTGCTTTGTCAAAACCAAAGAAGCCTAGATTCAAGGTAGCTAGGCATCTGGGCGTGAATGTATACAATCATCCGAAAGCGCTGAAAAGAGGAATAAAGCACCGCAAAAAGCAATCTGAGTACGGAAAGCAGCTATTGGAGAAACAAAAGCTTAAGGAATATTATGGCCTTATGGAACGGCAATTTAAAAGGTATGTAAAAGAGGCTCTAAGGTCTCGAGAGAATCCTGGGATTGTGCTGGTTCAAAATCTGGAGAGAAGGCTGGATAACATAGTCTACAGGCTAGGATACGGATCTACTTTGCGTCAAGCCAGGCAAATTGTAGTACATGGCCATATCAGAGTAAACGGAAGGAAAGTAGATATTCCTTCCTTGCGTTTAAACCCTGGAGATGAGATCAGCCTCAGTGAGAGATCCAGAAATAAAGATCTCTTCAGCGATAATTTTAAATCAGCGCCCTTGACCTTAAGCTACCTGGAAAAGGATACCGAAGCATTAACAGGCAAACTAGTGGCTATACCTGAGGTAGATGAAATACCTATAAATGTTGATGTATTACCCATTGTAGAATTCTATTCCAGGAGATAAAACAGCTTAAAAATCAGATACTAATGATTAAAGAATCGGAACTTATGAAACCGATTCTTTTTTGCTCTTTTCCTTGACACAATGTGACATTTTATTTAGAATTAGTACTATAGTCAATTAGTTAAGCTATTCAACATTCTTCCAGTGTCGAAGGGTGTACCTGAAAACTTAAGTTCGGAATAAGGTACAGTTCCTAACATATCTTTATATTAGGGCATATAAAATTTATATTAAGGCGGTGTAAAGTGAATATATTTAATAAAATTTATAACGGACTTATAAATAGGTATGACGGCAGAAGGCTGCGATCCATAAGCCCTTTCGTCAAGATAATACCCTATATAATGCCCAAGAGATCAGATGCACATGTGTTTAGCAAGATCGTGGTGGAAACTGATGCAATCAACGCCTATATCAAGGAGAAGTATAAAAAGGGACTTAGATTAACCTATTTACATCTTTTTATTGCAGTATTTGTTCGTGTTATAGCGCAAAGACCTCAGCTCAATAGATTTGTCATGAACAATAGGTATTTTGCCAGAAAAAAGATATGGATATCCATGGCAATAAAGAGGGCTCTTAAAGACGAAGGGGAAGAGACAACTATAAAATTTTGCTTTACTGGGCAGGAGAGTATATTTGAAATAGCTGAAATTATCGATAATATTATAAAGGAAAACAGATCAGTAAATACAAGCAATGATACTGATAAGCTTGCCCACTATATCATGTCCTTGCCCAATATATTGGTCAAGTTGCTGATGGGCATAATAAGGCAAATGGACAAATGGAATCTGTTGCCTGGTGCTCTTATCGAAGCTAGTCCCTTTCATACAACTATGTTTTTGACCTACTTAAAATCCATTAAATTGGATTATGTTTATCACCACATCTATGATTTCGGCAATACGGGCATATTTATTTCATTAGGTAGAGAAAAGAAAGTGCCCGTTGTTCAAAGAGATGAAGTAGTAATTAAGCGAGTATGTGAAATGGGTATAGCAATTGATGAAAGGATCTGTGATGGACTATATCTAAGCAACTCGGTTAAGTTGATAGAAAAATACTTAGCTGACCCATATCTGTTGGAAGAAAGTCTAAAAGAAGTGATACAGGACGTGAGATAATCACAAAGAGGCAAGTCAATGCTGAGATTTGCC
>JAWLDD010000202.1:0-5171 GCA_041686815.1 Candidatus Atribacteria bacterium
GATGTTCACAGCTTGTGGTAAGATGCATAGTGTTACCGGGTTCACTTAGATAAGATAATTTAGCTCGAAGCACTTGATCTTTGCTTTTTCGAGGCAAGTGCATAGCCACAATTTCAAAATCCTGTTCTCCTTGATAAAACATCTTTATATCCTGTGGTAAATACCAGGTTCCAAGCCATATGCCAAGCTGATCATTAAGCATCATGGACCATAAAGTATCATCGTCAGAATTCATAAAATCGGGATCAATATAGCCCTTTGCATACCAATCTCGCACAAGTTCCAGATATTCCCTAAACTCATCCTTAATAAAGCTATGTTCTTCTATGGTCTTGCCATCTTTACCTAAATCGAAATAACCTCCAGTTTCGAAAGCACCGAGAAGCAGAGCTCCTTCGAAAACAGTGCTGTAACCATAAGGGTTTAGTGACATCGGTGCAAATACACCTCTTTGTTTAAAGGCCTCTAAAACTACCTCCAGTTCATCAATAGTTTCAGGGATTTCAAGACCTTCTTCCCTTAGCCAATCAGCTCTAATCACAGGACCATATTCTGCTGGAATCTCGTCTCTCCAAATCTGGCAAACTCCCCACAGCTGGCCTTCAGCAGTATACATGGGAGCTGCAAAAGACGGTTGCGGTTTTAGGCCAAAAACTTCCTTCTCCTTTTCGCTCCATTCCCAATCGTTGTATTCATTCCCTTCATCAAAGAGAGCCTTTTTATAATTTGGCATATACTCGTCCAGATATGGCTGCAAATCTACATAACACTTCTCATTAATAGCATTTTGCGGGCCACCTGGATATTCTGGAGTTTCGAGAATGTCATAAAAGTTACCAGTAGATATCATCAAAGTTAATTGTTGTTCTCTCTGCTCCCATGGGGTGTGAATGAATTCAACCTTAACACCGGTTCTCTCTTCGAACCATTGGTAAAAGGTGTGTTCTGCCATTGTAGTAAAATACTGTGTTTGAGCGTCGTCCATAGTACTCCAATAGGTAAGAGTTACACCCTCACCGCCCTCAATATAAAGGAGATCATCGCTTGGATCTTTTTCCTTTGTTCCCTCAGAATCACCGATTTCCGTAGTATCTGGCTTTTGATCGGTCGGCTTATCTGGCTGATTTTCTGTTTGTTTTGAGCATGAAACAAACATTGATATGCTAATCAGTAAAACTAGAGCAGTAGCTATAATACGGAAAGTCGTAGGTTTGGATGTGTTACCCATTACTAAATCCTCCTTATTTATTGTTTATAACTAGGCATTCCTAATTGAGAGGATGCCTAAGAATATTCAAAAGAAAATTATAAAACAATATTTAAGTTGTTGTCCTTTAGAATGGTAGTTTGTATAGCTTGTTATGTAAAGGTTGCTAGTATTCTCGACTAGATTTTAATACTGATACTTTGGAAAGTAAAGTTTCAGAAAGGGATGAAGAAAAGCCTGTCATATCTTTATGTGTCACACTTTGATGCCTGTCATATATTGATAGTTCCAGGCTTTGTTTATAGCAGTTAATCCATAAAGAATTGATTTATGGTCAACCAAATATTATAGACCTGTACTCCCCTGGGGTCATTCCTTGATTAAATGATTTAAATGCCCTTGTAAAGGTCAAAGTATTGCTGTATCCTACTTTTTCAGCAATTTCATATAGAGGAGCATTAGGCTCATTTTCAATTAAAGCTCGTGCTTTACTTACCCGTACCATATGAATATATTCCAGCATTGATAGATTAGAGTTGCGAGAGAAAAACTTTGATAAGGTATTAGGAGCAACATTAAAGTATTCTGCGATGCTAGCTACGCTCAATTGATTGTCATCATAATTTTCGTTAATATAGTTTTTTATAGCATCAATATTCCTGTAATCTAGCGCTCTATTTGCAATTAAATATTCATCGGCAATGGCCAATTGATGCTTCAATATTATTTTAAGTTCATAATGGTCGCTGCTGCTAATAATCCTTCTGATAGCTTCGTTACGTTTGGTTCGGGATAGTTTGCACTGTTCATGTATCAAGTCCATAGCTTGCAAAAAGTGATACTTAAGAGATGCTAGCTGTAGATTGGAAAGCTCTGATTCCTTTAGGATACCTTCTAGGTAAATATCTGGCAGCAAATTGTCAAGGAAATTGATGGCTTCTCTGAAATCGCCTGTTGAAACCAAGCTGGTAAACTGCATTAACTTATTTATATTAATCCAGTCACGAAGAAAGAAATCAGTCTTAAAATCACATGAATCGAAACACGATAATTGTATCCGATTATTAGAAATGCAATACTCCATGGATAAAGCTGCTTCATGATACGCTGTTTCTAGCTGATCTATGCCTTCATGTAATCCACTAATGGATATACGCATAGACAATCCCCACTTTTCATAGAGAAAGACCTTTAATTGCTCTACCCAATCAATATGCCAATCAATCTGTTGCCTCAGTTCTTCTTGATCTTTATTATGGGATGTTTTAATAGTCTCATTTATCTGTTTCTCGCTGCTTAAAACAATTACTATTACACCGTTTATTATAGTGAGTTCCCAGAAACAAATATCATTTAAAACCAAGTCACAAGCTTGAACTATTTTTTGTTTGTAGTCTTCTAAGGATGAGTACCATTGGCTTTTTCCTGTATCCTTGTCATCCTCGGAAGGAATAGGACAGAAAAAGGCTACAACATACTTATGATTGTTAATCCAATTTACATAGGACTTCTCGGTATTGTCATTGAAAAGGTTTTGTTGAGTTTCTCCTTGTAATAGAGCTTTCAAATAATTAATTCCGATTTTTCTGTTGTATTCCTCTAATTGTTCTTCAGTCTTTTGTTTTTGAATTATTAGCTTCTGTACAGTGTTGTGAATTGCATAGATCCCTTCATGATTTGATTCTGGATCAGTGGATCCATAGTTATCCTTAATATACTTTAATAAACGTCCAATTGGAATGTAGTTACTATGAGAAAGAAACATGATGGCCGTTATTACAAGCAGCAAACACAATAATGCCACAGTGATGCTGAGTTGAGAAAATGCATAAGTTTGTTCCTTCAAATAATCATAACTGATCAAACTATAAAAATGATAATCTCCTACATTCGAAAGGGTTTTAAAAAATAGATATGTCTCACCATTAATTGTTATCTGGCTGTTGGAACCCAATCTCTTTAGCTCAGCCAATATATTAGCATCTATATGAACCAGATCATTATTACCTGCTATTATGTTGGTACCATCCCCATTAAGGATTAAAAAACCCATATCTAGTTCATTAGGTGAAATAAAGTTGCTTTCAAGAAGTCTGTTGTTAAGTATTATAACTAATTGCCAATTCGGTACATCTCCTCTTTGATGCACAGGTATAGAATAGGTATAAACTATAACATCGTTATTCTCCCCAAAGCTAGTCATCTTTCCGGTACTGTACTCCATATGGAGCTTTATTAAACTATCCGCATCCATTAGATTATTATAATGGCTCTCGTTAATCATTCTTTCACTGCGCATAGCATAGCAGGCTACTGCCCAGTTTTTCTGATTGGAGAAAATATATATGTCACGTATATTTTCTGGTCCATTTCTTATGTGTTCTCGCAAAATCCTCCTTACATCAAAAATATTAATTCTCTCTTTGTTAGTAAGCTTGACAGTATTCATGTTTATCATGGATCTAACCGTGAAATCTGTAGAAATACTGGCGCTCATACGCTTAAGCTCATGCAACATATTATCAACTATTGTTTGGTTTTGAATATGTGATTTCTTTATAATCTCTTGCATTTGATTATTAACAATGCCAGAAGCCCCTGTCCAAAGTATATGGCTGAACACAAGGGGTATAGCTGCTACAATTGTCATTGAAATAAGAAGACTAAGGTAAGGTTTCTTTGACAGCCAAGTCATAATATTACATCCTTCCGTATACATTACTTAACTATCCATCATATAACTCTTCTTACATCCTTTTCATTTCCATATCTTTTACGATTTTAACTATCTTGCTGCTACCCAGCCTTGATGCTCCTAGCTTAATAAATTCTTCAGCATCGGACAAGGATGAAATTCCACCTGATGCTTTAATCTTAACATGAGGTTCTACATATTGTGCAAAAAGGGCAACATCTTCCTTTGTAGCACCTCCTTTGGAAAATCCGGTAGAGGTTTTGATATACTCAGAACCCGATTTGGAAACAATATCGCATATTTTTATTTTCTCTTCATCGCTCAAAAGACACGTTTCAACGATTACCTTTAAAGGTTTCTCTGCACAGACATCCTTAATAGCCTTTATCTCATCAAGAATAAGATTATACTTTCTATCCTTCAGCCAACCTATGTTGATTACCATATCAATCTCATCTACCCCATTTTGTATCGCATCCCTGGCTTCAAAACATTTTACAGCAGTTGTAGAATAGCCATTTGGAAATCCAATAACAGTGCATATAGGTAGCTTCCCATTTACATACTCCGCAGCTGCTCTTACAAAGCTTGGCGGAATGCAAACAGATGCCACACCGTACTCAATACCTTCATCACACAATATCTTGATATCCTCCCAAACAGCATCTACAGACAAGATAGTATGATCCACAGCTGCAAGAATACTTTTGAAATGCATAGACTCATCATCTCCATTCTAATCTATTGATTAATGATTTTTTGTTAATTAAAACGTTATAGTAGGGCAATAGGACTGGTTTTTGGCTTATTAATATCTTTTTTGGGTTTATATAGCTACGAGAGTAAACGGATAGATGTAAATCAAATTCCAAGCAAATATTTCCTATATATTTAGTTTAATTGATGCGAAATTAGAATGCAATAGGAAATTATAAGTTAGCAATGTGGATATTGCTAACTTATGTATCTTCCGTATTCATGAGCCGTCTCATACATAGCAACAACATTCTCTACTGGTGAGTTATCCTGCAGAGAGTGGGTAGGTGCAAAACAATATCCGCCCCCTGGCATCATAATCTTCAGAATCTCTTTTACATACTCTACTACTTCATCCCGAGTTCCGAAGGCAACTGGTCCCGCTGTAGATATGCATCCATGAAAAACCAATCTTCCTCCAAAGTTCTTTTTAAGATAAGCTGGGCTTATGAGGATTACATAAGTGCAGGTTTCAAGGCTGTGGATACTCTGCAACCAGAAGCCAAGAACATG
>JAWLDD010000203.1:0-5153 GCA_041686815.1 Candidatus Atribacteria bacterium
GACCTTTTTTGAATAGTTCTGCTTTTTTGTCTATTAAGTCGTCTGTTAATTTATCTTTTATGCGTTCTGCTTTTTCAGGGTTATTTACTTCCATTAATGGTTTTAATGCTCCAGTGCGTTTATTTATTTTATATACCGTATATTTATGTTTATCAAACTTTTTCGGTTTATTGTGTTTGGGGTTGCGACTATTTTTCTTTTTAGCAAGTCTTGCTCTTTTTGCTAATTGTTTGTTTGATAATATTTCAATTGCCATTTTTTATTTAAGTTTTTTGAGTTTCGGGTGTTTTGGAAGTTTTGGCATTTTTGTGGATGGGATTTTTGTTTTTGGGATGGAATGTTTTTTAAGTGCTTTTGGCATTAGTTTCATTGTATCCGCTACTGCCGATGCGGCTCCGAGAGTTATTATTGTAGTGCCAACCCCCTTTGAAGTGTTTTTCATAAACCCACCCATGTGGGTGCCCGTTGCTGGTAATCCGCTTAACGTGTCTGATGGTATGATTGATGCCATTTTTTAAACCCCACATATTTAATAATTGTGTTTAAAATTGCAAGTAACTCCTCACCATTTTCCTTAAGTACCTCTTCCTTGAGTACAATGCTAGAAAACTTGTCAGTAAATTTATTTAGTTTTTCTAGTCCCTCTAAAATCAATTCACTATTTTTGAGCATATTACTTGAAAAAATATCTTTAATCACATCTGTTTTTAACTCAATTTCTGATTCTCCTATGCTACTATGTATTTCAAAATATGTAGGATACTCTTCTCTATCATCAAATGTCAGGTAGTTGAAATCAGAGTTAACTATATCTAAGTTTTTATAATTTTCAATATACCCTTGATAACTATTGATTACATCTGAATAACTTATGACATGTTTATCGTATATTGCACTTCCCCTGTTTTTATGTTCAATGACATTGAAGGTTTTCTCCTTTTCATTATATCCATAGATTAAAAGATTGTGGGGCCAGTGAATTTTGTTGTATGTATCATTTCTAATGGACTCATAAAAACAGTCAACGGAGATTATTACAGGTCTACCCTTTGACAATGATTCTGTAATATCCTTAACTATATCCTCACTTTTGGCTTTACTATGGAGCTCAAGGGAAATATCTCTACATAATTGTTTCAATGACTTATCAGGAGTATATTTTGCAGTGAAATACTCACCTTCGTCGACGATATCTGTATCATATACAATTACATCATTTATAATAAATCTAAGTATATTTCTGTGAAAATACCTTACTACAGATAAAAATGCTCTATAAAAACACCCCTTATAAATAACTTCATTAAAGGGTTCGATACCTTCTAATATCACTGCATTAGATTCTTCTTCAACACTAACCACAATCTCTTCTTCTGATACTAAACTCATCTTTGTTTCTTGTATTGACCGACCATCAACATATGCTGCCAGCTCACCGATTGTAGGATAATTCTCTATATGAGAGTACTCTATTGGCATCCCATGCTTCTCCATCTCTAATTCCATTTTGATAGCAAACAGCGAATTTCCTCCCATTTCAAAGAAGCTGCAATTTACGTCTATTTCACCTACCTCTAGAAGCCTTCCCCAAATATTTGCTATCAATTGCTCTGTCTTGGAGTAACCCCTATTCTTGCCCCCTCCTGATAAAATAACATTCTTAGAAGCTGTTCTTTTATCTGAACCATTAGATTTTTTATGCCTTTTTTGATTCACAAGATTCTTAATTCTATATGATAGTTCAAAGGGCATTTCATCTTCATTTTCATTTTTCAGTGCTTCACTTTCATAATTTATTTCTGAAACTAATACTCTAGGCATTTCTCTATGAAGCATCTCATCAAAGGCCATAATTGCATATTCACTAGGAATTGCTTTAAAGGGTCCTTTATCTTCAACATTCAAATCTACTGCCATTCCAGTTTCTTTCCAGGCTGGCCAATTTACAGACAGACTCCACTTTCCCTTTGCAGCCCTTTGATAGGCAAAGGCATCTATATAGGCATTTGCAGCAGTGTAGTCCCCTTGTCCTGCGCCTCCTAAAATAGAAGTAATAGATGAAAACATTACAAAGAAATCTAGTTCTTCCCCTTGAGTCAGTTTGTCCAGTATCCATGTCCCTTGAACCTTTGGTCTAAGAACTTCATCGAAGGTCTCTTTACTTTTCCCCCTAATAAAGCCGTCGCCTGCAACGCCTGCACAATGAAATATACCATTTATTTTTCCATACTTTTTCTTGATATCATTAATTAAGCTTTTAGTGTCTTCTAACTTTGCAATGTCAACTGAAAAACAGTTAATAGTCGATCCACTCTCTTCAATTTCCTTAAGAATTCTTATCTTATTACAAAGCTTTTCATCTTTATCTTCAGTCAAAATCCTATTCCAATCTTTTTTGTCGGTAAACTGTGATCTATTGATCAAACATAAATTGATGTTTTCCTCAGAAGAAAGATATTTTGCAATCTCTAGTCCTAATCCTCCAGTTCCTCCTGTTATAATATAGGCACCTTTTTTATCTAGAACAATCTCCCTTTTTTTAGCCCTTTCAATATCGACTTCTTCAAATATCTCTACAAATCTTTTCCCATCTCTATAGGCTGTAATGTAATTCCTTTTGCTGGTCTTTAGTTCATTTAAAATGTCCTTAATTGATGTATTTTTGTCAATATCCAAGGCTCTACAGTTTACTTTTTTGTTCTCTTCCCCTATTGATTTTCCCAGGCCAAAGAACATAGCAATCTCAGGGTTGATCCTATCCTCATTCTTGGTAACAACATTACCGCAATCACCTATAAGAAGAATATCTAGCTCATTTTTCAATTTAACTTTGTTTATTGCTTTGATAAGATAAAATAGACTATCTACTCCACTTCTTTGTTTTTTATATAAATTTTCTATACTATCTTCGCCGCTATCTTCTACCATGCTTTGCAAATGAAGGATATATGATAATTGTCTATAATTCTCTTGTAGCAGCTTTGTATAATCCTCTTCACAAATGCTTATCTCATATTTAATATCGCATATTTTTTTATATTCATTTCCAGCTTCAACTTCTATAACTTGCTTTCCATCTTTCCTAAGACTATCTACAAGACTATTTCCAATTCCCCTCTGGTCCTTAATAACGAGTATGTTCCCATCTCTCAAACCCGATGAAAAGCTTTCTAATTTCTTCTCCTTCCATATTAAGTCATAGTAATCGGGCTTGTTCTTGTCACTAAGCAACAGATCTCTTTTCTTAACTTTTTTAATAGTGTATCCTTCAACTTCAACAAAGGTCTTCCCATTCTCATCTATTAATGAGATATCAAAGGAAACCGACTCTTTGATTTTGTTTTCATCAGTTCTTCTTCTTGTATAGCTGAAAAATTTCCGAGGAATTGAACCATAGATTTTTAAATGCTTATAGTAAAATGGAAGATACAAATCCTCATCTATACTTCTTATTTCTATATTCACGCCACAATCCATAAGTGCTGGATGTAATCCGTATATATTTACTTCCTCTGCAAACCTCTCATCAAGCTCCAAACATGCAATGAGTTCTTCATCTCCAATATAAATTTCTTTTATGGTGTTCCATCTCTCACCAGTATCAATCACACCCTCTGATTTGTATCTATGACTAGCATTATCATGATTGACACAGCCCTCTTTTATTGATGCTATATCATAACTCTTACATTCATCAGAATCTAGATCAATGATTTTACCTTCCACATGCTTAGTCCATAGGTCATCACTATTTAATCGACTGGCTATATATACATCATAGTATCCATCATTCATCCTTATTACAGTTTGAACTTCTCTAGTTTCTCCCTCCTTAACTGTCATGGGCTTTATAAAAACGATATCTCGAAGCTCCATATTATTTTTATTACTGTGTCTTGAGTAAACCTCTCTTATCATTTCTAAATACGTTGTACCTGGAGCCACATAATTACCTCTTACCTTATGTTCTCTTAACTCCCAGTGCTTATCTACACCGAATTCTGTATAGTAAATCTGTGTATCAAAGGCTTGGGCCAGACAGCTATCAAGCATTGGATGATTAATCGACTCTACATACTTGTCATGTGGTTCCTTACTCCTACTTTGATTTTTTTCTAGTGGTATCCAGCAGCTTTTCTTCTCAAAGGGGTATGTTGGCAAATTTACTTTATTATAAGCCACATTCCTGTAAAATTTATCAAAGTCAACATCGGCTCCAGCAATGTAAAGTCTACATATCAGTTTTAATGACTCAAGAGATTTTCTATCTTCATCTATAAAGCTTTCCACAGCTTTATTCCACTCATAAGTCAATCCCTTGATTTCTTCTTCTGTAATATCGCCTTTACTTCTATTATTTATCTGCCCCGGCATAATCCGATGCTTTCCATAATATAGGCCTCCTGCCGATAGCCCATTGAAACCTGCATTGCTCATTTCATCTATTTTTTTTACAAGATCATTTTCATCTTTTATGATAATGGCTGCTCTATAATTATAATGGCCTCTCCCAGTATTGGCTGTATAACACAAGTCATCTATGGAGTAGTCAAGGCCTTTTTGGCAAAGCTCTCTATACTCATTAATTAAAGCCTTCAATGAATTTTCCGACTTGGCCGACAGTGTTAGTATCTTGAAAGAATCTGTATCACTATTACTGAATGTACTAGTCTGGATTTCTGGGCATTCCTCCATGACTATGTGGCAATTGGTACCACTCAGGCCAAATGAACTTACACCACACCTTCGGGGTAACCCCTTAGTCTGCCATTCTGATAACCGATTATTAACGTATACAGGCGAACTTTCAAAGCTAATATTTCTATTGGGAATACTAAAATTAATTGTAGGTGGTAACCTTTTTGTCTTTAAGGCATAAGCTGCCTTTATAACACCGGCAATCCCAGCGGCATTATCTAGATGTCCTATATTTGTCTTAACAGACCCAATGGCACAAAACTGTTTCTTATTTGTGTACTTTCTGAATGAGCTTTCAATACCTTCTATTTCAATAGGATCTCCTAATTTTGTTCCTGTACCGTGAGCTTCTATATATGAAATAGATTCCGGCTCTATTCCCGCAGCGGTCCACGCCATATTAATCACTTCCTGTTGAGCCTGAGCATTTGGAGCTGTTATCCCCATAGATGCAC
>JAWLDD010000204.1:0-5124 GCA_041686815.1 Candidatus Atribacteria bacterium
AATAACCCTATAGGGGATGCAGCTATAAACGAAATGAGAAAGTTCGGTGTAGATACCCGTTTTATCGCCAGAGGCGGTGATAGGGTTGGGATCTATTTTTATGAGAAGGGCGCATCAGTCAGGCCTTCAAAGGTGGTTTATGACAGAGCCCATTCTTCTATTTCCCAGGCGCAGCCCGGAGATATGGATTGGAAAGCTGCCTTTCAAGGAGCAGAGTGGTTCCACTTTACTGGCATAACCCCTGCACTTGGGGATAACGTTGCAGAGCTTACGGAAGAGGGCTGCAAAATAGCCAAAGAGATGGGGCTTACCGTCAGTTGCGATCTGAATTTCCGCAAGAAGCTGTGGACTTCGGAGAAAGCAGGTAGGGTAATGGGAAGGCTGATGGAATACGTAGACGTAGTTGTTGCCAATGAAGAGGATGCCGAGAAGGTGTTTGGTATAAAGGCTGCCGATACCGATGTCACCCAAGGTGAGCTGGACATGGAAGGTTATAAATATGTAGCTAGAGAACTCATGAATCGGTTTAATCTTAAAATTGTCACCATAACCCTAAGGGAAAGCCTGTCCGCATCGGACAACAATTGGTCAGCCATGCTCTATGACGGCAAGGAATACCTGTTCTCAAAGAGATATAAGCTGCACATCGTTGACAGAGTAGGGGGAGGAGACTCCTTTGGTGCAGGGCTTATCTATTCCCTGATATCGGGATATGATAATAGGGATGCTTTGGAATTTGCCGTTGCTGCATCAGCCCTTAAGCATACCATAGTTGGAGATACAAACCATGTATCCGTCGATGAAGTGGAGGCATTAAAAGGCGGCGACGCCTCGGGCCGGGTACAAAGATACCACACCGTATATTTGATAAAAGGAGAGTCGGGATTATCCGCTCTCTTTTTTTTATTAATACATAGTTTATATACATCTACACAATATTTCTATTGGAAAATGGTTTATTCCTTCATCCTCCACACAAATCCATTTTCCTGCAAACAATATGGTGAATTCCAAGTCCTAAAAACATTAGCACATCTTTCTTTTTATGGTATAATTATGTTTGGGACATTGAAGGACAAGATTCATATTTTTATCAGTTGACTCAAGGTTACAGCATATAAATTTGAACTTACCCTAGATCATATGCATTTACAAAGTACCAGCCCTTTTAGGGAAATCCTATCAAATATATTTTGGAGAGGAGTATTGTTATGGCAAAAGTAAAGCCAATAAAAGTGGGACTAGTAGGTTCGGGAGCAATAAGTAAGACATACCTAAGGAATATGACCCAGAGTTTCTCGATTTTAGAGGTTGTGGGATGCTCTGATATCATACCAGAGCGAAGCAAAGCCCGTGCTGAGGAGTTCGGAATAAGACAGCTTACCAATGAAGAAATATTCAATGATCCAGAAATACAGATAGTGGTGAATACCACCTATCCCCTTTCACATTATGAGGTTGCTAAAGCTGCACTACTGGCAGGCAAGCACGTTCATAGTGAAAAGATGATGGCAGTTACCATGGATGAGGCTTTTGAACTGGTCTCAATAGCCAAGGAAAAGGGACTCCGAATAGGAATGGCACCTGATACCTTCTTGGGAGGAGGATTACAGACAGCCCGCAAGATAATTGATTCAGGCTTTATTGGGGAGCCACTAACAGCGGTAGCCATGGTTATACGAGGTTATCATATGACAGGCGAGGTTGAATCGGACCGTTTGCCCTTTGTCATGTCACCGGGTGGTGGGATACCCTATGATATGGGCGGTTACTACCTCCATGCTCTTGTCCATTTGCTGGGCGGAATAAAGAGAGTTTCAGGTTTCTGCAAGACTCGAGAGAAGGAATATATATATGAAAATCCAAGACATCCTCGCTATAAAGAGAACTTTAACTATGATACTCCTAATATGTTGTGCGGGGCATTGGAGTTTGAACAGGGCTGCTATGGAACGCTTACCGTTACCTCTGAAGCCTTTGGTGAGATTCCACGCTTGGAGATATATGGTACTGAAGGCGTTTTAATATGCAGTGACCCAAATACATTTGGCGGGCCTATCTATCTCAAACGCAACAATGGTTCATGGAATGAATTCCCACCCTATGAGATTCCTCTTACCCATGGCTATACAGGGGATTCTCGTGGTATAGGAGTGGCAGACATGGCATGGGCTATACGCAATAACAGGCCCCATAGATGCAGTGCTGAACTGGGTCTTCATGCTTTTGAAGTGATAAACGGTATAATAGAAAGCTGTAATACAGGCAAGGTATACGAGATGACCACCAAGTGTGAACGTCCAGCTCCACTACCATCGGGTTATATTAGTGGCACTGCTGCAGAAGCATGTTTTGATCACTAAATCCAATTATTGATGAAAACCATTAAATTTAAAGGGGTTATGAGAATGGAAAAGTTAAAAGCAGGCTGGATAGGTTTTATCAAGCCAGACGATGATTTTTGGTCAAATGTTGAACAACTTGCATCTATTGGCTATGGTGGTATGGAAGGTGGAGAAGCCTTACTTAAAGGCAATGTTGAAGACAATGTAAAGAGGTTTCATGATCTAGGCTTGAAGGTTCTTACAGTTTCTGTAGATCTCAAAAAACTGCACGAGGAAAACTATGACGATATTATAGACAGGGCTAAGAAACTAAAAACCCATAGAGCCACCGTATGGGTTAGCTCAATTAACAGTTCATTTTGGAATAAAGACCCTGTGTATGATGAGGTTATGAGGGATTGTGAAGCTATGGAAAAGGCAGCTGTTAAACTGGAAGAAGAGGGAATCTATCTCAGTTATCACAACCACCACCAGGATTTTTTAGCCAGCTATAAGGGAATATCCTATTTTGATCATCTATTATACAACACTGAAAAGCTGCGTATTGAACTGGATGTAGGTTGGGTGACCAATGGTTTGGAAGATCCCTGTAGGGTAATGGAGCGAATAAAGGACAGACTTGATGCCATCCATGTCAAGGACTACCTTAAAGGTGAGCCCCGTGAAAAAGAGGGTGGTTGGGCCCCCATTTTCACCACTGTGGGAAATGGAGAATTAAATCTGCTGCCTGTATTACAAACAGCGCAAAAAGTAGGCGTTGAATGGGCAGTGGTAGAGCAGGATGAGATGTATAATCTTTCCCCCATGGAATCCCTTACAGTAAGTTACCTAAACATGAAGGAGACAGGCCTAGTACTATAGTTAATTATTAATTAGAAAGGTGGGATTGAGTTTATGAGAAAAGGTGTTCAGATATTTACGGTTAGGGACTTTTTGAACAATACTGAGGAAGTGGAAGCTACTCTGCGTAAGATTAGGGATATAGGATATGATTCGGTGCAGGCATGGACACCAAGCTTTATGACCCACATAGAGTTTAAGGCATTGCTTGATGAAATAGGTCTTAAGACTTGTTCCGCAAACGGGAGCTACGAAAAAATGTTGGAGGATACTGCTGCAATAGAGGAAGCTATTGAACAGGCTAAGATCTTCGGTGTAGAGTATATAGCCATTGGCACACTGCCCAAGGAGATGAGGGAGAGTGAACAGGGATATAGACAATATACCGAAAATATCAATAAGATCGCCAGTGAGCTAAAGAAGGAAAATCTAAAACTATTATATCATCCCCATGCACTGGAGTTCTTCTCCCTGGGTGGCGGCTTAAAAGGTATGGATATCATGCTCAATGAGTCTGATCCAGATGGTCTGCATTTTGCCCTGGATACCCATTGGTTGACAGCAGGCGGCGTGAGTGTTGTGGATTGGATTTACAAGGTGAAGGGGCGTATGAAGGTCATCCACTTTAAGGACTATGCCATCGTTGGAGGGGCTCAAAAGATTGAGGACGTATGCAAGACCTTTGCGGAGGTGGGTGAGGGCAATATTGATTGGCCTAAGGTTATCGACGCATGCAATGATACTGGTGTAGAGTACGCCATAGTGGAGCAGGACACCTGTCCAGGAGATCCCTTTGATAGCTTAAAGATCAGCTTTAACAATATGGTAAAGTTTGGTATGTAGTTAAGATAGGTATTGTTATAGAACGACCGCTGCGATATGTGATGCAGCGGTCGTTTAGTGATTATTTTAAAGGATATGATGAATAGGTGAACTATTTTGGGTTAATACGCAACATTATAGCAAAAGGTTGTTACCATTTTTTTAAAAAGAATTAAATATATATTAAATAGATTACGTTTTTGCGTCAAGCTGATAACATTTTTGAATTTAATGGCAAGTCTATTTACTTTTACAAATTCATACTTTATGATAGATATGGAAATTATAGTATCAACGGAGGTAACATGAATGGAAGCTAGGACTACTCCCAAAAAGAATATATGGGGAAAGGTTTTTCTCATATCTATCCTGATAGTTTTAATGATTGCAGTTGGAGGGGTAGCTACATATATTTACCAAATCCTTAACATAGACACCTATTATGATGGTGTTGAAGTAGATGGTATTCCTCTTGGGGGAATGACCAGAGAAGAAGCTTTGGAAGCGGTAAGAACCCACAACCAACCCAATCTGGACAAGATGAAGATAATATTAACCCATGGCGACAGCAAATGGGAATATGATTATAAAGATATCAATGCCCAGATCAATATCGAAGAGATTATTGATGAGGCCTATGTAGTGGGTAGACAGGGTACGCTAGTTGAAAGGCTTAAGGAAATTTATCATATCTCTAATGAACCCAAAAGGTATGAGACAACTCTTACTTATGACGTTACTGAGCTTAAGGACGAGATAGAAGCTATTGCACAACAAATCAATGAAGAGCCAATCGATGCAACAATAGAGTTTCATCCTGACAAGAAGGAGAAATTTTCATTTACACCAGATAAAGTTGGTAAAGGAATGCTAACGGACAAGGCTATGGAAGAATTAATAGCCCGAGTAGACGCTGGTGACTTTTCACCCTATGAAATTCCTATTGAGCAGTTAGATCCTCAATATACTTTGGATGAGTTAAAGACTTGGACTTCGAGAATCGCATATTATTCTACACCATTGAATAATAATGCCAATCGTAATCATAATATATTCATTTCATCTAAAGGTATATATAACCTACGACTGGATCCAGGAGAAGTATTCTCTGTGAATG
>JAWLDD010000205.1:0-5109 GCA_041686815.1 Candidatus Atribacteria bacterium
TGCAACTACATTTTTCGTGGAGTCATTTTTTACATTTGCATTTATCGCCGCATGGATGTTTACATCCTTCATTCACTTTACCATCTTTGTTCTCATGCTTCTCGTCTTTGCCAAGGTCGAAGCCTTCCGGCAGTTCTTCAAATACTATTTTATAGCTATGCACATAATACTTTTGACCATAATCATTGTTATAATTATCCTTATTAGCTTTGGTTTAAGCGCTTATATAACTAGGCCAATTAAATCCTTAACCGATGTCATCAGGAAGATGGGTCAAGGCCATCTAGGTCAGCGAGTCAATGTTAGAGGCGGAGGAGAATTTAGGGAGCTAGGTAACGCCTTCAATATCATGAGCGAAAAATTGGAGAATTTGGATAGGGCAAGGAACGAATTTGTGTCCAATGCTTCCCATGAACTTAAAACGCCCCTCAGTGCCATTAAGGTCCTGGCAGAATCTTTAATACACATGGGAGGGGATGTTCCGGAAATATATATTGAATTCTTAAACGATATAAACAAAGAGATAGATCGTTTAAATGCTATTATTACGGATTTATTATCCTTAGTTAAGATGGATTCTCAGGAAACACCGGTAGATTTTGAAGTTTTAGATCTATCTGATTTAGTAGAGAGAACAGTTAAAAGCCTTGAGATTTTGGCACAAAGAAAGAATATTACTTTGGATACAATGATCGAACAGGATGTAACGATTAAAGGAGATGCTCCTAAGTTGCAACAAGCCATAAGCAACTTAGTAGACAATGCAATAAAATATACGCCCGAAGGTGGCAGAGTGATGGTGGATGTATACATTGGGGATGATCAAGGGATTGTTAAAATATCTGACACAGGTATTGGCATTCCCACGGAAGATATACCACACATCTTTGATCGCTTTTTCAGAGTGGATAAGGCCAGATCTAGGTATACGGGAGGAACTGGCTTGGGTTTATCCATAACACAAAAAATTGTATTAATGCATGATGGAAATATACGTGTAGACAGTAAAGAAGGCAGGGGAACGACGTTTTTTGTCAGTTTACCCTTATGGCAAGAGGAGGGGTAATCACATGTATTCATCAATTTGTTAACTTTGCTTAATGTTTTTGTAAACTAAGTCTCCTATAATTATAGTGTGAAACAGTGTAGCCCAATTAAGGGATAGCTAAGATTTATTAAGTAAGCTATCCATGATATCAACCAAGTGCATATAATATAAACAAAGGTTTCTAGTATATTGTTATAGACTTGGTTGATTATATCCGGAGGTGAGATATTGGGTATAAATCATCGGTATATAATCCTATTGATACTGCTTGTTTTTGTAATAACAGGATGTAGTGCCATAGGTAGGAACCATTATGACAATAGTGATAAAAGAGATAAAAAGGATGTTCCACCGGTTCAAGAAAAGGTACTGTCCATAGACCCGGAACCTAGACCGGAGGAACAAACCATTACTCTTTACTTTAAACATAGATACTGCGATTATTTAGTACCTGAGATTAGGACTGCTGTTCGCGACAAGCAATCCTGGGAGCAATTAGTCATAGAAGAGCTTCTAAAAGGTCCCAGTCAGCATGACAGAACAGATATAATGCCACCCGGAGTCGAGGTACTGGATGTAACTCGCAAGGGAGAAACGGTTTTTGTTAACCTTAGTCAGGAGTTTACTGGAGACATCGATTTGTCCACCATACCTGGCAAGGAGGATATTCCTGAAGAAAAAAGGGCGATAGCTAGAGCTGAGATGAAGCGAATGGCTATTTATTCTATAGTAAATTCTTTGACGGAATTGGAAGGCGTTAACTATATAAAATTTCTGATTGAAAACCGTGGTATATCCTATTCTGATATGGATGAAGAGTTAAGGGCATTGCTATTTCCCGAGTTAGCAGCTGATGAAAATGGTCAAACAGCAAATGCGGTGCTGGTAGCTCTCCCAAGGGACAGATCTTATATCCTTTCTCCTTCTAAATCCGTTGAAACGGTTTTTGAAGGACTGATGGGAGAGCCTAAATGGGATATGGTTTATTCTTTGCTTGCTAAAGAAACCATGAGTAAGGATCAACTCCCCCCAAAAGAGGATTTGGCCAACTTATGGTCGGTTTTGATAAGCGGAATCGAACTGGATGACAGGTTTATATTGGATGAAGAGATTAAACCTGATGGAAGGGCTTTCGTTACAGTATCCTATACAGTTAACTTTGTGTCAGGTAAAAAAGAAAAATTGAATAGAGATATGATCACGGTAGTAAGTGAAGATAGTGTTTGGAAGGTAAAACTGCCCGAGTTTGTTACTGGCTTCCGTTGATAGGACAGGGGGAGATTTTATGAAGAAAATAGTATGGATTTGTATAACCGCTTTGCTTTGGTCTACCATGATTGGTTGCGGAAGAATCGGGAGAATGCCTGAAGGATTGATTAAAAAAGAAGTAGATAGGTCTTCAGAAGAAGAAAAGATTAGCCCATTGATGGATAATGAATCTGAAGATACTAAAGTCCAGGACAGCTCCATATCCCAGCAGAATGTGCTATTGTACTTTTGGGATAAAGAGAATAATAGGCTAGTTGTAGAATCACAGAATATAATAGCCTCAGACAAGTTGCCTATTACAGATGTTGTTAAAGCCTTGATAAGAGGTCCTCAATCCCAAAATCTCCAACCTGTTATACCAAGGGATACAAGTGTGCTTGGAGTAGAGAAAACCGATAGCATCGTTACTGTTAATTTATCTGACCAGTTCTTAGAAGCTGAAGATTTGTTGGTGGCACGTACCGCTTTAGTAAATACACTTACTGAGTTGGTTGAAATAAAGTATGTGAAGATCAACATAGACGGACACGAGTTGACAGCGGACGGGACACTAGAAGGGGAACCTTTAGGTGTGCTTAGCAAAACCACAAATAATATTGATGAGCTACTGGCAGTTGAAAATCGTCAAGCCAATGAAGATACCGTAAAACAGATCAATAGAGAGCTGTTTTTTAGGGACTTTAGAGGCCATTACCTATTATCCGAGGTAAGAATGATAAACGTGAAGAATGGTGGCATTGCCAGGGCAATAATAGAGGAGCTAATAAAAGGACCTGTGGAAACATCCAAAGGACTTTATCCAGTTATACCCAAGGGAACTCAATTATTGGATATCAACCTTATAGATGATGAGAGCAGCGGCTCAAAAATAGTAGCCCTCTATTTTTCAAAGGAGATACAAGCACCATTTTCAGATCAAGAGGTCTCTAGAGGGGATCAAAAAGATCCGAAAGAGATTCTGGATAAGGTTGAACAGATTAAAAATAGGGAGTCCATTATTCTTAGTTCCATTGTTTACAGCTTATCGGGTTTGAACGATGTTAGTGGAGTCAAGATCTATTATCAGGATAGGTCTGGTAATTATATTGATGAACCTCTATATAGTGTGGACTTAAAGAAGCCGTTGACCACCAAGAATTTTCCCGACAAATTGGGAAGAAAGATAAAAGTATATTTTGCAGATAGTAGTTTTAACCACCTGGTGGCTGAATACAGAGCTATGAGCAGGGGCAACGTGCAGATAGCCAAAACTATAATAGACGAATTGATATTAGGACCTAGGGAGGATACAGGGCATATAGGGGTAATACCTCCCGAGATATCTAGAGGAGATATAAAGGTATGGATGGACAAAAATAATACCAGAGTGATGGTTGATCTTCCAAAGAAGTTGGATGGGAATAAGATGGGAAGTGCGGGAGCTTTGATGGCCTTATATGCTATTGTCAACTCTCTCACCGATCCAGTTAATACATCCAATATCAAAGAAGTACAGTTTCTAGTGGATGGCAAAATTGTTAAAACCTTTGGAAATTTGGAGTTCAGTGAGCCATTTATACGAAATCCCGCTATAATTCAGGATTAAGTAAAGGATAAGTGCTTGACAGAGATAAAAAGCCGTGATAATATTTCTACAATAATATAATATTATACGGGGAGCTGAATAGATTCGGCTGAGAGGAAGTTGTAAACTTCGACCCAAAACCTGATCTGGGTAATGCCAGCGGAGGGAAATCAGTTTGAGAAGGAACTGCATGCCTTTGGTGGTATGCAGTTTTTTTAGCCCCGGGAAAAGGAGAAATATCTATGAAAAATAAGACAAGAATGTTGGTGGAAGCAGGACTACTAATTGCAGTAGCTCAGGTCTTGAGCTATGTAGTGGTATGGCATATGCCACAGGGTGGATCTGTAACGGCAGGGTCCATGATACCCATTATGCTATTTGCTATTCGATGGGGAGCAGGTCCTGGAATATTGGCTGGAGCTGTCTATGGAATCTTGCAGTTTATATTGGGACCCAAGTATTCGTTCCATATAGTATCCTTGCTGTTTGACTATCCAATCGCCTTTGCAGGATTAGGCTTAGCAGGACTGTGTAGGAAAAATTATTCTACTATTGCAGCCGGTATATTTTTAGGTATCTTAACAAGATATTTGAGCCACGTTATTTCAGGTGCTGTAGTATTCTATGAATATGCAGGCGCACAGAACCCATGGCTCTACTCATTAGCATACAATGCTACCTATCTATCTGTGGAATTTGCGGTATCTATAGTGGTAATTGGGATTCTATATAAGGTGATGAAACCTTATTTATTGGAAAAAATTCAATAATGGATATTGTAGGGCGGCTTACAGCCGCCTTTACTATTTCAAATTGCTTTTAAAGAAGTATCTTGATATAATTATTGCCGTATATAGGGACAGAGCTTCTAGTACATCGAGCTATGGGCAGCCTGGAAGCCGTTTGCTACATTATGATAAGGAGCGATGAAGATATGTTGAATAAGGATTGGAAAGCTCTCCAAAATGGCAGTGACATTAGAGGTGTTGCTCTAGAAGGCGTGGAGGGACAAGCTGTTAACCTTACCGATGAAGTAGTGGAAAGGATTGGAGCAGCCTTTGGAACCTGGCTTGTAGAGAAGACCAATAAGAAAGCTAACGAAATAAAGGTATCTATAGGTACGGATTCAAGACTCTCAGCACCTCGGTTGAAAAAGGCAGCTATAAAAGGCCTTACTGAGATAGGCATTCAAATATTTGATTGTGGGATGGCTTCAACTCCTGCCATG
>JAWLDD010000206.1:0-5091 GCA_041686815.1 Candidatus Atribacteria bacterium
TTGCAACTATATTTTAACCGAGGTAGAGCCTTGGCTCAACTTATTTTTCTTTTTACACCATTATACGGACTTAATCAATGCGGGAGGTAAGTAATGTTTCGGATAATAAAAGAAATCAAACCATTTGTTATAACAATACTCATAGTCATTATGCTGCTCTTTGTGCAGGCTATGGCAGAATTGGCCCTTCCCGACTATATGTCCAATATCGTCAACGTGGGCATACAGCAAAGCGGCATCAATAATGCAGTACCTGAAGTAATAAGGGCGGAGCAACTAGGAAAAATAAAGCTTCTAATAAATCAAGATGAAAGTAATTTGCTAGATAGTAGCTATAAGCTGATAAGTAAAGAAAATCTTAGTGATAAAGAATACGCTAAACTTATAAAGAGGTATCCGGCTCTGGAAAGTGAGGATCTCTATGTACTAAGCACATCATCTAAAGAGGATATTGATAAGCTTAATAGCTTTTTAGGAAAGGCTATGTTAATGGTATGGGGTGTAGAACAAGGTGGGGAGCAACTTCCTTCAATTTTTGATAATGTACCTGAAGGGATTGAACCTTTTGACCTCCTTATGAACCTGCCCAAAGAGCAGTTGGATGCCATTAGGGCTAAGGCGGATGCACAATTTGATAATATGCCTGATTCCATGATAACCCAATCGGCTATAAATTTTATAAGAGCCGAGTATGAAGCTATAGGGGTCAATATCCGCAAAAATCAATCCAATTATATTCTATATATAGGGGCAATAATGCTGGGTATATCCTTAATAAGCATGTGTGCTGCCATTGCTGTAGGCTTCTTGTCTGCTAGGATTTCCTCCTCCCTTGGAAGAAATCTCAGGGAAAAGGTATTTAGAAAGGTGACATCCTTTTCCAATGTGGAGTTTGATGATTTTTCAACTGCCTCCCTTATAACTAGAAGTACAAACGATATACAACAGGTGCAGATGTTCATTATAATGCTGTTAAGAATGGTGTTTTATGCTCCTATCCTTGGTGCAGGGGGAGTTATTAGAGCTCTTAACACTGAGACATCTATGGCTTGGATAGTTGCCGTAGGGGTTTTAGCAGTGCTGACTCTGGTGACTGTGTTGTTTTCCATTGCAACTCCCCGGTTTAAGAGGATGCAAAAACTGGTGGACAGGGTAAACCTAGTAATGCGAGAATCTCTAAATGGCATGATGGTTATCAGAGCTTTTAACACTCAGAAATTGGAGGAGAACAAGTTTGATAAGGCTAACAGAGATTTGACCAGTACCAACCTTTTTATAGCTAGATTGATGACCTTTATGATGCCTACCATGATGCTTATAATGAACGGTATTATGTTGCTTATCATATGGGTAGGTGCTCATCAAATAGAAGAAGGGAGAATTCAGGTTGGAGATATGATGGCATTTATCCAGTATGCTATGCAGATAATTATGTCCTTTCTCATGATATCCATGGTTTCCATTATGTTGCCCAGAGCTTCGGTATCGGCTCAGAGGATAGCAGAGGTACTGGATAAGAAAGTGGTTATTCGTGATCCTGGAAATCCAAAAAAAATTGAAGGTAAAGCTAAAGGCTTATTAGAGTTTAGAAATGTGAGCTTCAGATACCCCGGTGCTGAAGAATATGTACTTAGGGATATAACCTTTACCGCAAGACCCGGTCAAACCACAGCTTTTATTGGAAGCACTGGAAGCGGGAAATCTACCCTAGTAAACCTTATTCCCAGGTTCTACGATGTAACGGAAGGCCAGATTCTATTGGATGGGATTGATATAAGGGATATGAGCCTTCATGACCTGAGAGAAAGAATAGGATATGTACCTCAAAAGGGTGTTTTGTTTACCGGGACCATAGAAAGCAACCTAAAATACGGCAAGAATGCTGATGTCTGTGATGAGGATATACTAAATTCCATAGAGATTGCTCAAGCCAAGGAGTTCATCGATGAAAAGGAAGAAGGAATACTGACGGAAATAGCCCAAGGAGGGACTAACGTATCAGGAGGCCAAAAGCAGAGGTTGTCCATTGCTAGAGCTTTAGTGAAAAGGCCTGAAATATTCATATTTGATGACAGTTTTTCTGCTTTGGACTTTAGAACTGAAGCATCACTAAGAAAAGCCTTAAGCGCGGGGATAAAGGATAGAACTCTATTGATAGTTGCCCAGAGAATCAATACCATAATGAAAGCTGAGAACATTGTAGTGCTGGATGAAGGCAGAATTGTCGGGCAGGGAACCCACAAAGAGCTATTGAAAAATTGCGAAGTATATAAGCAGATTGCCCTATCACAGCTGTCGGAGGAGGAACTTGCCATATGAGTGAAAAGAAATCCATAAATAGACCAAGAAGAGGACACGGTCATGGTCCTGGACCAGGTATGATGGCTTTTGACAAACCCAAGAACTTTAAAGCTACTTTTTCCAAGCTCCTTAGTTATCTAAGGCCTTACAGATTTTCATTAATTGTTGTTATTATACTGGCCATGGGTAGTGCTGCTTTTTCCATTGTGGGTCCGAAGATATTGGGCAGAGCTACAACTAAAATCTTTGAGGGGTTGATTACCAAGATTTCCGGCGTACCCGGTGGTGGAATAGATTTTGGCTATATAAGCCATATCATACTGATACTTATAGGTCTTTATCTATTATCAGCTCTGTTTTCATTGCTACAGGGATTTATAGTATCGGGTATAGCCCAGAAGGTATCATACAATATGAGAAAGGAGATATCTCAAAAGGTAAACAGGCTTCCACTAAAATACTTTGATACCGTAACCCATGGGGAGGTGCTTTCCAGGATTACCAATGATGTGGATACCGTTAGCCAGTCATTGAGCCAAAGCACCAGTCAAATAATAACATCTGCTACTACCCTTATAGGTGTTCTGATTATGATGCTATCTATCAGCTGGCAAATGACCATAGCTGCCATCTTGATGTTGCCTGTTTCGATGATTCCCGTAAGTCTGGTAGTTAAAAGATCACAAAAATACTTTATGGCACAACAGGAGTCCTTGGGACATGTCAACGGTCATATAGAGGAGGTATATGGAGGCCATAACATAATGAAGGCATTCAATGCCGAGCAAGAGGTTATAGAAAAGTTTAGTCAGATCAACAATCAGCTCTATGATTCAGCGTGGAAATCTCAATTCTTATCGGGTATGATGATGCCTATCATGGTCTTTATCGGTAATTTAGGGTATGTTGCCGTTACCATATTGGGAGCATGGTTGGCAGTCAGAAAGGCTATAGAAGTAGGAGATATATTGTCCTTTATTCAATATATAAGGAGCTTTACTCAACCGGTAACTCAGGTAGCCCAGATAAGCAATGTGTTACAATCCACTATAGCTGCTGCTGAAAGGGTATTCGAATTTTTAGATGAAAAAGAAGAGATAGAGGAGACCAAAACACCTATAAAGCTTGATGAAATTCAGGGTAGAGTGACCTTTGAAAACGTGAGGTTTGGATATAGGGAAGACAAGATTATAATAAATGACTTCTCGGCTGATATCAAGCAAGGACAAAAGATAGCTATCGTCGGGCCCACCGGAGCAGGTAAGACCACCATAGTAAAACTCTTGATGCGATTCTACGATCTAAATAGTGGCAGAATTCTCATTGACGGTCATGATATTGTGGATTTTACCAGGCACGATTTGCGCAATATGTTTGGCATGGTATTACAGGATACCTGGCTGTTCTCAGGTACCATTATGGAGAACATAAGATATGGCAGGCCAGATGCAACAGATCAGGAAGTCATAAAAGCGGCAAAGGCAGCCCATGCCCATAGGTTCATCAGAACCCTACCCGATGGCTATGACATGATTATAAATGAAGAAGCCAGCAATATATCTCAAGGACAAAAACAGCTTCTTACCATAGCTAGAGCTATACTCTCGGATCCAAAGATACTCATATTGGATGAAGCTACTTCTTCAGTGGATACTAGGACTGAGATTCTGATACAGAGAGCTATGGAAAACCTGATGAGAGGTAAAACATCCTTTATAATAGCCCATAGGTTGTCCACCATAAGAGATGCTGATCTAATCCTAGTCATGAAAGACGGAGACATAGTAGAGACTGGTAATCACAAGGAGCTTCTGGAGAAAGACGGGTTCTATGCATCCCTCTACTATAGCCAGTTTGCGGATACACAAGCTTCTTGAATGGCATAATTGAATTTTTAGTAAGAGCCAAAGAAAAATAGTCTTGACTTTAGCGAAGTAAAGTGTTATCATGACAATGCAACACACGACAATGGATAGAGTTAGTAGATGGAGGATGTTAATATGAAAAAGAGATTGCTGGCACTTGTAATAATTTCTATATTAGCCTTAGGTATGGTTGCATGTTCGTCAGATGCGTCAAAAGATGCTAAAACCTTTACAGTAGGCTTTGATCAAGACTTTCCACCTATGGGCTTCGTAGGAGATGACGGTGAGTTTACAGGCTTTGATTTAGACTTGGCAGCAGAGGCAGCAAAACGCATGGGTATGGAGCTTAAACTGCAGCCCATAGCATGGGACGCAAAGGATGCGGAGCTAAAGTCAAAAAACATCGACTGCATTTGGAATGGCTTCACCATCAATGGTCGTGAAGATGACTATACATGGACCGAACCCTATTTGAAAAACAATCAGGTGTTTGTGGTAAGAGCGGATTCAGGTATCAAGACCTTAGCTGATTTGGCTGGTAAGTCAGTAGTCGTCCAGGTGGATTCCAGTGCAGAGAAGGCTTTGGAGGGAGAACCTGAATTGGTGGCCTCCTTTGGTGAATACACCACAGCAGCCAACTATAACGCGGCTCTAATGGATCTAGAGTCGGGAGCAGTGGATGCAGTGGCAATGGACGAGGTAGTGGCTATCTATCAGAACGAGAAACGAGGGGAAATCTTCTATATCTTAGAAGAGGTATTGGCACCTGAAGAGTATGGAGTAGGCTTCCTGTTAGGCAACGAAGAGCTTAGGGATAAGGTCCAAAATGCATTAGAGGAAATGGCAGCTGATGGTACTCTAGCCAAGATTTCGGAGAAGTGGTTTGATGAGGACATAACTATAATCGGAAAATGATAAAATATTC
>JAWLDD010000207.1:0-5031 GCA_041686815.1 Candidatus Atribacteria bacterium
GTTTACTGATTGCTAAATATATGAAAAAAGTCGTACCTTTGCTAGCACTGACGCTTAGACTCTTGTAAAGAATTCCAGATATTGAACTTCGCAGTACTGCCACCGGTCTGGCTAAGTTTGGTGACTTTCCTGTCTTTTCAAAGCTAGGTAAGCTAGTTATTTTTTTCGGTATTGATCCATCTGTCATTTAGCCGAGGAATCCATTGAAATACGCAATAAAATGTCTGAACGAGGCTCAAAGCTGTTTAGTGTTTTTTACAAACACTCTTGCCAATATCCATTCTAAGCAGGACAAGACAGCTTGCATTCCTGTGTTGCTGGAGTATTGTCAATATAAGTGCCGGAGCAAATTAAAAAGGCAGCTTTGGGAGCAATCCATGTATAATCTTGTTATATGATCTTTGCTATACTAGGGGATAGGGAATCTTAATATCTGCAAAGTTCCAAAAGACATGCTTCAATGCTTCTAATAAAACATACAGCAACTTAATGGTACTGTAATTTATGTTTAATTATCAAAGAGCAGCCTATTATTTCAGACTACCTATTTTATTTCCACTTATCTCAGGTGATTTTGTTATTATTCCTTACACTAACGTCAGGGGCCTACAAATTCTCTAAAATTCTAAAACTCTTTACTTTAGCTAGCTGGTTTTTTATAAAAAACTCCATTATTCGCTTAACTACTTCACTTGCTCCCATCTGGTAAACATCTCTTAAGTACCGCTGTGACCCTACTACACTAGAGTATATATCTTTAAGTCCAATTCTGATTAAATGCGCATGTCTATTGCCTAATTCAGCCATTACTTCGGAAACTGCACCTCCAAACCCGCCAACAATGTTATGCTCTTCAACCGTTACAATTAATTCATATTTTTTTGCACATTCTTCTATTGTTACTCCATCAATTGGCTTAATAGTTGGAAATGTATATAAAGCAGTATTAAAGCCTTGTACTTTTAAAATACTTCTAGCTTTAATAACTTCATCAAATATTGCTCCTGTTGAAAAGATAACTACTTTTTCTCCATCCAAGACTTTTATTGCCTTTCCTATTCTGAAATTGTCAATTCTATCGTGAATGCGCTTTTCTCCACCTCTGCCTAATCTTAAATAACAAGTCCCTTCATGCTTATAAATCGCTCTTGTTGCACATTCCGCTTCTGCTAAATCTCCGGGAGCCATAACTGTTACACCTGGCAAAGCTCTCATTATCGATAAATCTTCTGTAGCATGATGGCTCATCCCAAGTGATCCATATACAAAACCACCACCTACACATACAATTTTTACATTTGCATTATGGTATGCGCAATCATTTCTTATCTGCTCTAAGCAACGAAGTGTTGGAAAGTTACCAATAGAATAGGTAAAAACTTTTTTTCCTTCAAGTGCCATTCCGGCAGCTACACTTGTCATGTTCTGTTCCGCTATACCTGCATTAACAAACTGCTGAGGAAGCTGTTCCCAGAAAGGCTTTAATACACCAAATCCTAAATCCCCTGTAACAAGATAAACATCTTTATCTTGCTTAGCTATATCTATTAAAGTTTTTACAAACGTATCTCTCATTATTATCGTTCTCCCATCATTTAATTTAGATCTCTTTAGATACAGCTACTTCTTCTAATGCAATTTTATATTCCAATGATTTATCAGAATAAATATCTATTATGCCATCTGGCATTTGAGCTCTCAATTCCGCTACTGCAGAATCATATTCCTCTCCTTCATGTGGGAAACGGTAATGCCAGAGAATATTGTTTTCCATAAAGGATATCCCTTTTCCTTTGATTGTATTAGCGATTATTACAGAAGGTTTTTCCTTTGATAATTGGGCTTTACTATAAGCTTTTCTTAATTCCTCATGATTATGTCCATCAATATCAAATACATTCCATCCGAATGCTTTCCATTTATCTGCAAATGGTGATAACCTAATTGTATTTTCGCAATAATCAAGACTTTGCATTTTATTATGGTCGATAACTGCAATCAGATTAAAGAGTTTATAATGGTTTGCAAACATAGCAGCTTCCCATACCGATCCTTCGTCACATTCTCCATCACCCAAAATAACATACACTTTACTACGCCTTCCATCTTTCTTAGCTGCTAAGGCCATACCAACACCAACTGAAAGACCATGACCAAGAGAACCTGTTGAAAACTCTACACCAGGCACACCTTTATGCGAAACGTGGCCAGAAAGCCTGCTTCCGTCTGCATAATGTGTCATTAATTCTTCTACGTTAAAAAAACCTTTTTCGGCAAGAGCTGCATATATAGCTGCTCCAGCATGACCTTTGCTTAGTATTACTCGATCACGTTCAGGCATCCGGGGATCATTTTTGTTTACATTTGCTATATCGTTATAAAGCACAGCTATAATATCAGCAACCGACAATATAGAAGCTATATGTGAACCATGAGAACGATGTGTCATTTCAATACTATGACGCCGTATTTTCCATGCTAATTGTTCGCTTGTCATTTGAAACCTCCCCATTATCATTTGAAATTTCAAGGAGCTCCTTGACTTGTGAATATGTTAATTTCCAATCCATCGCTTCAATATTAGATAGCAATTGCTTAGGATTTTTAGTTCCAACTAATGCAACAGAATCCTTTATATAATCAAGAATAAAGCGAATGGCTATAGATGGAATTGACTTACCAGATTGATTCGAAATTTTCTTTAGAACCTCAACAATTTGTAAATTATGCTTTAATTTCTTACCGTGAAAATTTACATATATTTCCCTCGAACGCCTGTCATTTGATCCAAAGCTTGAATTAATATCATACTTGCCCGTCAATATACCCTGACCCAAACTCCCCCAAGTTAATGGCGTAATCTGAAGTTCATTTGCTAGTAACATTATATCTTTTTCATTTTTACGGCATGCAAGACTGTATTCATCTTGAAAACTAACAAATTGACCAATATAAGTACTAAGTTCTTGCGCATCTTCTTTTCTTATGTTGGATAAACCAAAATATCTGACATATCCTTTTTTCTTGAGCTTATCTAGAGCATCAATAATTTCGCTTATGCTTGTTTTTCCATCACGATAGTGTATTTGGTATAAATCAATATATTCTGTATTCAATCGTTTTAAACTTCCTTCAATGGCTTTGTTAATCCACTCTGGACTGTTATCAAAAAAGGTTTTTCCATCCTTTATACGAACACCAAATTTAGTCGCAATAACTACTCTGTCTCTTTGTCCCTTTAGTGCCTTACCTAGAATCTCTTCAGACTTTCCAAGGCCATATGTATCTGCGGTATCAAAAAAGTTCACTCCACAATCAACAGCTATGTGTACTGCTTTTATTAAATCGTTTTCAGACACCTCACCCCAACCATATCCACCCATAGGACAACCACCTATGCATAGCCGTGATACTTTCAAAGTAGAATTTCTAAGTGTTAAATATTCCATTTAGCATCCCTCACTTTTATAGGTTGCTTTTTTGCAACAAAAGGCAAAACCTTCTTAATAACTGCAAGAATTGTTAACATAAATAGCTTCACATCTGTTTTGAATGAAATATCTGCCACATACTTTATCCTCAACTGATTTTTATTATGTAGCACATACTTTTCATACATTTCATCTGCATTATCACTTCCCACTATCTCATCAAGATTGATATACTCTATTGAACTATAATCCGTAATGCCAGGACGAACATTTAAAATATTTTTTTCAACACCTTTGTAATTATTTGTATACTTTAGTAGTTCTGGTCTAGGACCAATGAAACTCATTTCACCTTTAATTATGTTGATAAGTTGTGCAGTTTCATCTAGTTTTGTTTTTCGTAAAAATCTCCCTACCTTTGTGATACGACTGTCATTTAATGCAGTTGTACTCCCGCCTATTTTGTCAGCATCTCTAACCATCGAACGGAATTTATATATCTTAAATGCTTTTCCTTTATATCCACCACGTTCAGCTTTATAAAACACAGGAAATCCTGTTTCAACAATAATTGCAATTGCAATTAAGATATATAAAGGAAAAAGAACTAGCATGAACATTAATGCGAATGAAAAATCAATGATTCTTTTAATATATTTACAATAAATACCTCTATAGGGAATAAATGCACTTATCTCTTCTGATTCATGATATGTTTTATCTTCAATAACATTATTCATATAATCACCCGTTTTGGAAAAACTAACCAATCTTTTGCCTTAAACCCCTACTTTAAAGGAAAACTCTGTGCTTCCAAATTTACTGCTTTCTTTCCTGTATGGCCTTCTTTTACAACTGCTACCTTCTCCTCCGTATAACTATAGGTCGGCACCAGTTGCGATATATTCTCCCTTATGCTTTCTGGATTTCCAAGATTATACTCAAGCATCTTCAACCTATTAAGGAGATTATCAAAGGGAATCTCAAGAGGCCTACCTACGAAAATCTTTTCATGCCTTGTACCCTTTATGCCCTCTTCAGCAAGCAGCAGCTCTTCATATAGCTTTTCCCCTGGCCTTAGTCCTGTATATTCAATCTTTATATCCACATCCGGCTCGAATCCCGAAAGTCGGATAAGGTCTCTTGCCAGGTCTGCAATTTTAACAGGCTCGCCCATATCAAGGATAAATATTTCGCCACCTTTGGCCATGGCACCGGCTTGTATTACAAGGCTTACAGCTTCCGGAATCGTCATAAAAAACCGCGTTATCTCCGGATGAGTTACGGTAACCGGGCCACCTTCCGCTATCTGTTGCTTGAACAGAGGTATTACACTACCATTGCTGCCCAGTACATTGCCAAAGCGTACCGCCACGAATTCAGTCTCACTGTGTTTATCCATGGCCTGTATGATCATCTCGGCTACACGCTTCGTGGCCCCCATAACATTCGTTGGGTTTACAGCCTTATCAGTAGATATCAATACAAACCTTTTTACCCCAAACTCATCAGCACATCGGGCAGTATTCAAGGTTCCGAAAATATTGTTTTTAACTGCTTCTGCAGGATTTGCCTCCATAAGTGGAACATGCTTGTGGGC
>JAWLDD010000208.1:0-5028 GCA_041686815.1 Candidatus Atribacteria bacterium
TTTTATAGCTTCTATCAGTTCACTTATTCCCTTTACTACCGTTTCCTCAACTTCAATCTGCATTTCTGTAGATATTTTTTCTGCGTCTTTGGTAATATCAAACATAATATTTGAGGTCAGCACTGTTATACAGTCTAGCAAATAATTCTGACTTTCCCCAACGGCTTCTTTTAAATTATAGTTGCCTTCGAAGGTCGACCATTCTTCGGGCCTTTGCTTTCTATGATGTAGTACCCTATCTCTCATCTCATCATCGGTAACTCTAGCTGTTGCAATATACACAACATCCTTTACATCTTTATATATTTCTTCTGCAAAGGTGCTTTTTCCGCTTCTTGCGCCTCCTGTTACCAGAATAATCCTTCCCATTTTATCACCTTATATCAATTAGAAAGTTGTTATTTATCATTGCATCATCAAAGGTTGCCATCTTATTTATTACATTGAGTGCAGATTCAATTATATGAAAAGCTATGGGACAGCCTGAACCCTCTCCCAATCTCATTTTTAAATCCACCAAAGGTTCAAGATTTAGTTCTTTCATAATATACATTGAACCTGGCTCAGCTGAGAGGTGAGAAGGGAAAATATAATCATATACAGTAGGATTGAGCTTGCAAGCACAAAGAGCAGCAGCAGAAGAGATATATCCATCTATAACTATTGGAATTCTTCTCTTTGCAGCTCCAAGAAAACATCCACAAAGCCCCGCAATATCAAAACCGCCTACCTTTGATATTACATCAATTACATCATTTTTGTCTGGCTTATTAATAGCTAGAGCTTTTTGTACAATAGCTTTCTTGTTCTGGAACTGTTCTTCTGTTAAGCCTGCACCTTTACCAACAGTCACATCAACTTCAAGTCCGGATAAAGCACATAATACTGCGGCACTTGTGGTGGTATTGCCAATCCCCAGTTCACCAGTCCCTAGGAGATCATAGCCCTCATCTGCAAGCTGATCTACCATTTGGATACCAATCTCGATTCCTCTGATTGCATCCTCCCTTGTCATTGCAGGTCCTTTAGAAATATTATTTGTTCCATAACCTATTTTTTTATCTATTATTTTCGGATTGTTAAACTTTGCTTTAACTCCAATGTCTACCACTCTAACGTCTGAACCTGCACATTCTGCTATTGTGCACACTCCCAAAATACCTTTGGCCATATTCTCTGTAAGAAGTGCTGTTACGCTTTGAGGAGCTGAACTTACTCCCTCCTCTACTACTCCATTGTCTGCACTCATAACAATAACACACTTCTTATTTATCTTATTATATACTTTTCCTGTGATTCCTGCCATCTTTGCAGCAATATCCTCCAATTTTCCAAGACTGCCTATGGGCTTTGCCAGGTTGTCCAACCTTTCCCTAGCTTGATTCACTGCATCTTCATGCGCTGGCTCAATACTATTTAATGTTTCCTTCAAAATATCCATGTTTACCTCCGATTTATCATCTTTATATTTTAGTATAATTCAGTACATCCTTAATGGTTTCTAAAGACTTCTTGTTGCTTTCTCTATCCTTTATAGCTACTAGAATTTCTAGGATTCACAATATTATATATTGCACTTATATAAAAGAAAACACATTATTGATTTACGACAACATGTGAATCACTTTTTCTAACATGCATGATATAAGGTTTTCCGGTAACAGGGTTGTTCATTATATAACTATCCAGCTTATATACCCTCTTAATATTTTCTTCTGTTATGACATCATGAGGCGTTCCCTGGCAAACAATTTTCCCTTCACTCATTAGTATAATATAATCGCTATATTGAGCTGCTAGATTGAGGTCATGCATAACCGATACCGCTGTAATATCTCTGTCTTTGATTAATGTTTGAATAGTCTCCATTAATTCAATCTGATGATGAATATCCAGCTGTGAAACAGGCTCGTCTAGCAGCATTATGCCAGTATCCTGAGCAAGGGCTCTTGCAACTATAACTCTCTGTCTTTCTCCTCCACTTATCTCAGTTATTCGCTTATCCCTCAAATGCCATGTGTTGGTTGACCTCATAGCCCTTTCTGCAATCTTTATATCCTGGCTGCTCTCTGATTCGAACCTTCCTATATATGGGCTTCTTCCCATAAGCACTATATCTGTAACTGTAAACTCAAATTCTATATTAGTGTTTTGAGGCACTACTGAAAGCCTTTTAGCTATATTTCTACTATTGAGTTTTGTTACATCAATATTGTCAATAAATACAGAATCGGGTTTGGGTTCAAGACTTTTTGCTATATTCCTCAACAAAGTAGTTTTTCCAGATCCGTTGGGCCCTATAATGCTGTAAAAGTATCCTTTTTTTATGGTTAAATTTATATCTGTAAGTATTTGCCTATCTCCAAACTTCCACCCTAAATTCTGTATTTTTATCGGATAGCTAACCCTAGATTCCAATCAGATCACCTTCTTTTTGTTCTTATACAGCATGAATATAAAAAATGGTGCACCAAAGAGTGAAGTAAGTGCTCCTACCGGAATTTCAGCTGGAGGGATAAGATTTCTTGCCATGACATCACATATAACCATAAATATAGCACCAGATAATGCTGAAAAGGGTAACACCGCTCTTTGATCAGACCCCACTATTAGCCTTATTGTATGGGGTACAATGAGACCAACGAATCCTATAACACCACTAGTAGATACACAACTTGCAACAATTAGAGATGAAACCGTCAGTAGTATTTTCTTAACTCTCTCTACCTCGATGCCCAGACTCTTTGCAGTTTCATCCCCAATTGACATAGCATTAAGATCCCTAGAATAGGTTATTATTATAAAAGAACCAATTAGCACCACAGGAGTAAGTATTCCGACTTTACTCCATGTAGCTGCTGAGACACTTCCCATGGTCCACATAACAATCTTCTCTATATCATCTCTATTAAAAAACATAAGCAGGGAAACCATAGACGAAAGGAAAAGTCCCACAGCTACCCCTGCAAGAATCAAGCCCAGTGTAGTTACCTTATTTCCTACCCTAGCAATATTATAAACAACTATAATTGTGAAAATAGCACCTAAGAAGGCGAATAGAGTAATAATACTCAGACCTCCTATTATACTCCCAAACCCAAGAACTATAGCTATGGTTGCACCAGCAGAGGCCCCTGATGATACACCCAATATATATGGATCTGCCATGGGATTTCTAAACATGCTTTGAAATGCAGATCCAACAACTGAAAGCCCCACTCCTATCAAAGCTGATAGGAGTATTCGGGGCAATCTTACATTTAGTACTATAAAATAATGTGATTGACGTATGCTTCCACTATCTATCAATCTACCAACCAAGGGGATCCTGGATACTATTATCCTTAAGGAGTCTACAAAAGATATATCTGCAACTCCCATTGCGCTGGAAATTATTATAGCAAAAGCCAGAATTAAAAATGCCAATACTAGAAAGTATTTATATATTGTCTTCTTTTGTATAAATCCCATGTAAACCTCCTCAAAGCCCACTTTTGTTTAGATCCCCCTCATGAGACAAAAAGATTATTTAAAAGCTTCTGGGTGCAGGTATTCTGCTATTTCCCTTAAGCCTTCGGCTATCCTTGGGCCCTGCCTCTCAAGCTTATTTTTATCTATCTCTAATATCCTATCATTTGCAATAGCATCAAGATCCTTATAGTTTTCTGCCACTTTTAATTGCTCCTTGTGATTATCATTCTTTGAGCAGATAAAATGATCTGGGTTCTTTTCAATAAGTTTCTCAAGGCTGTAGCTCCAGCCTTCCACATCACCAGCGGCATTTTCTCCTCCTGCCATCTCTATAAGCTGTCCAATAAAGGTATCCCCGCCTGCTGTGTAATCTCCCCATTCACCAAACCCTACTACGAAATACACACTTGGTTTTTCTCTTCCTTCTACTTTCTGGACTACTTCTTCCACAGTTGCCTTCATATCAGCTACTATTTGAGCCGCTTCCTCCTGTGCATTCAGTACCTTTCCTATCTCTTCTATAGCAAAGTATGCACCGTCAAAGCTCTCTTCCCCATAAAGTATTACAACCTTTATACCTGCCTCTTCAAGTTTTTCAAGAGTCTCCCTCTGAAAATGAGCAGATGAGATTGCTATATCAGGTTCAAGTTCAACGATTTTTTCAATATTAGGGTCCATAAGATCACCAATAGATTCCAAGCTAGCCGCTTCCTCAGGATAATCACAATAGTCTGTTCTTGCTATTAAATTATCTCCTTTTCCAAGGGCATAAACTATTTCAGTTATGGCTGGTGAGAGAGCAATAATCCTCTCTGGCTCTTTTTCAATTGTAATTTCCCTATCGAAAGAATCTGTTATGGTAAGGGGATAGGAAGTTTGACCAACAGTTTCTGTATCACCATCTACATCTTCCTTATTTATTTCTTGATCCCGATCTTCTGTGTTAGCTATATTTTCTTGTGTATTGTCATTGTTTTCAAGATTCTCATTACTCTGTTGGCATGCAGCCAATACAAATATCAATGTAAAAACTAATAATAATGATATAATTTTATTTCTTCTCATTTTATGGAACCTCCTCGATTTCATCCATTGAGTATTTATTTTAAGCATTGTGTTGATTTATATTAATCTTCTATACCTCTTCGGACAGGTATACCCTTATTCAAAGGGTGCTTACCTTCACGTATATCAGTCTCCTCCTTTCGCAAATATATAATAAAAAAGACTATACTCCCAGGAGAGAGAAAAGAGTATAGCCTTCCATATCACCAAATAAAAACCTCACCAAACATAGGTGAGGATAAGATAACATAGATAAATATAAAAATATATTTACGCCACGCTTATCTCCTCCCCTCCGAAGGATATCAGCTAAATCCTAGGCAGGTCTCCTGGCTAAAGGATCATCCTTGCCCTTACCTTCCCAGCATGGTGCCAGTGGATATATAGGGTTTGTCACCGTTTACAGTAGCGGGGGCTGCAGCGGATTTTCACCGCTTTCCCTATTAAACCTATATAAAATAGGTACCTAAGATTTATTTAGCAATATTTAAT
>JAWLDD010000209.1:0-3391 GCA_041686815.1 Candidatus Atribacteria bacterium
CGTATAACATAGCGAGGAGGAGTATAAATGGATATGAGATGGAGTCTAGACGAGTTATATACATCCTTTGATTCCCAAGAGTTTCAAAATGATCTAGCTAAAGCTGATGACCTTATTGCTAGAACTAAGGATTGGGCGAAGGAAAGCTTGTCTTCCAAGGAAAATCCCATTGAAAAGATTGAGCATTACATAAATACTGAGATTCAGCTGGAAAAAGTCTTTTACAGGCTAATAGTATATTCTAGCCTTAGGTCCAGCGTTGATGCCCGGGATGAAGATGCACTACGATTTTTAGATAAGCTACAGGTCAAGTACAACGAGCTGACACAACCCCGTGTTGCCTTTGAAAAATGGCTGTCATCTCTTGAAAACTTGGATGATATCATTGAATCATCTGATCTGTTAAAGGAACACAGCTTTTATCTGAAAGAAAAAGTTGAGAGATCCAGATATCTATTGAGCGAAGACCTGGAAGTACTCATTGCTAAGATGTCCAATACAGGTTCTAGAGCATGGAGCCAATTACAGGATATATTGTCCTCTACTCTATTGGTGGACATTGAAATAGACGGTGAAAAGAAGGAGCTCCCCCTTCCCATTGTCAGGAATATGGCCTATGAAGGAGACTCAAAGCTGAGGAAGGATGCCTATGAAGCTGAGCTTAAGTCCTATAAGAAGATTGAAGAATCCTCTGCCGCCAGCTTAAACGGAATCAAGGGCGAAGTGTTGACGGTATCTGGAATGAGAGGATATAAGTCCCCCTTAGAGGAAGCCATCTTGAATTCAAGAATAGATGAAGAAACCCTAAACTCCATGCTAGAGGCAATGAGAGAGAGCCTTCCCGATTTTCATAGATACTATAGAAGAAAAGCGGAAATACTTGGTCATAAAAATGGTTTACCATTCTATGACTTATTTGCACCCCTTGGTAAGGTGGATATGAAATTTACCTATGAAGAAGCACGAGATTACATTGTAAAGAATTTCAGAAGCTTTAGCGATAAGCTGGCTGATTTCGCTGATCAAGCCTTTGAAAACCGGTGGATAGATGCTGAACCCAGAGATGGCAAAACCGGCGGGGCTTTTTGCGCCAATATTCATCCCATAAAGGCTAGCAGGATCCTTTCCAACTTTACTGGAACCTTTAGTGATGTAACCACCTTGGCTCATGAGCTAGGCCATGCCTATCATGGTATGTGCTTGGAAGAGGAATCTATACTCAACAGTGACTACACTATGCCCATAGCTGAAACAGCTTCCATCTTCTGTGAAACCATTATCATGGAAGCAGCATTAAAGGAGGCTACTGAAGAACAATCCTTTGGTATCCTGGAGTCATCTGTTTCTGATTCAGGTCAAGTAATTGTTGACATTTACAGCCGCTTTTTGTTTGAAAGCAAGCTTTTTGAGATCAGAAAGGATCATCCCCTATCTGTCAATGAACTAAAGAATATTATGCTGGATGCACAAAAAGAAGCGTATGGCAATGGATTGGACCATGATGTTCTGCATCCCTATATGTGGGTATGTAAACCTCACTATTATTCTGCTGGGCAAAACTTCTATAATTTCCCCTATGCCTTTGGACTACTTTTCGCAAAGGGCGTATATGCAGAATATCTAAAACGAGGAGACTCCTTTGTTCCCGAATACGATAAGCTACTACAAGCTACAGGTAAGAATAACATCGCCGATGTAGCTAAGATGGTTGATATAGATATCCGTTCTATAGACTTCTGGAGAAGCTCCTTGGAACTAATCAGACAGGATATTCATAGGTTTATGGAACTAAGTGAAAATGTTAAATAGTTGCTGTAGATATATGTTATAAAATCTATGCAAAGCAAAAGACAAATTTAAAGAGTAGCAGGAACCATAATTGTTCCTGCTCTTTTATTGCTTATTTTGTTTATTTAGCTCCTGTTCAAATAGTTATATCCATGTCAAGTATCCGCACGTCCTTTATTTATCGGTTTTGGTTTTTCTAAACAACTCATATATTCCCATAGCCAATATGAAAAAGCCAAATAGCCTCCCTAAGGTACGGGTTGACATTGAAACAGCAATCCACGAGCCAATAAATGCTCCTACGACACCTGCTATAATTATCTTTAGAGCCAGTTTATACCTTACATGCTTGTTTTTTGTATGTATCCACAAGGCTACAATGGAGGTTGGGAAGAATACGCTTAAGTTAACGCTTTGAGCCAGGTGTTGAGGGATATTTGCCAAAAAGATCAGCCCAGGGATCAGTATAGTTCCTCCACCCATGCCCATTCCACTAATAATTCCAGAAGCCAGTCCAATCAAAAATAAAATCATCTATATGATCATCCTCAATCCCGCCAATATCATAAAGATGGCGAAAATTTTGCTTAGAAATTTTACCGGGATTCTAGGCAGCAGCCAAGCCCCAATACCAGAACCAATAACTCCTCCTATGCACACCTTCCATACAGTATTCCAATCAAAGTAATTATGTTTGGAGTATACCAAAACGCTAACCAGAGACAATGGTAAAATCACAGCAATGGCTGTAGCATGGGCGTCATGTTCTTCTACTTTAAGCAAATGGATCATAGCCGGAACCACTATTATTCCGCCACCTGATCCAAAAAGACCATTACACAGTCCTGCCGTAATCCCTATTATCACTGCTTTTAACATCATTGATCTATCCCGGATATTATCACCCTTTCCTATTTCCATATTAACCTGCTGTACTAGTTCAACAGAATATATTAGTCTTATTGTCTCCTATAGAAGATAATCTAGCCACCAAAAGGGATTTTATAATGCTTAAACCTTGTTCCTTTTTGATTTGCATATTAGAATACTAATATAGGAGATTATAGAAAGGTTGACCATATGATTTTATCTACTGAACTAAAGCAAAAACTCAATGATATTCCACAGCTTCCAGGGATATATAAGATGTTGGACTCCCAAGGGAATATTATTTATGTCGGCAAGAGTAAGTGCCTGCAAAAAAGAGTTAGGTCTTATTTTACTAACAGCCAAAAATCCAGCAAAATAGAAAAACTGGTCTCACTAATCCATGATATAGATTATATAGTTACTGACACCCACTTGGAAGCTCAACTGCTGGAATGCCAGCTAATAAAAGAAATTAAGCCCATGTTTAATTCTCAGATGAAAAATCATGGAAGTTATGTATATCTGAAAATAGAAGAATATAATAAGTACAAAGCTTTGACCGTAGAATCTCAACGTAGTGAATGTTCCTATGGTCCATTCAGGCATAGGTACAGGCTCAATGAAATAATAGATACACTGGTGGGTATATTTCCCATTATAAAAAAGAATGATGAGTATCTATTTGATTATAGTCCAATTCCTTTGTCCATGGATGAGACAAGTTTTAATGAAA
>JAWLDD010000209.1:3401-5027 GCA_041686815.1 Candidatus Atribacteria bacterium
GAAAACAGAAGTATTCTGATAGAGATATTCTCGGATATGAAATGCATGAATTCATTTATCAATACCCTTGAGGACAAGATGCAGGAGTCAGCCATATCATACAAATATGAAACTGCATCAAAGTATAGGGATATCATTCGGGGGCTCAACTACATGACTTATAGAATAAATGACTATACCAACTTCTTATCCCAAGACTATTTGCTGAAAATACCGACACCTAAAGGGACTAAGCTTTTCCTGATCTCCAGTGGATATATCCTCAGGAGAAAGATCTTTCAAAATCCTACTGATGCTGACATCCACTCATTCGTAAATACTGGTTACAAAATGAAATCATCAAATATAATAGGAATAAATGAAAAAGCAGCAGTTGATTATCACGACATTATCTACTCAGAGATAAAGTCCATGCCACAAGGATGGTATGAGATCATAAATAACTAAAAAAAGAGGCTTAAATAGCCTCTTTTCTCTTGGTGCGGGTGATGGGACTTGAACCCATACGTCTTGCGACATACGGCCCTCAACCGTACCTGTCTGCCAATTCCAGCACACCCGCAAAAATGGATTTATTACTCTTTAATCTCGAGTAACAAATCATATTATAATATTTCATATCCCTCCTGTCAAGGGGGAAAAATTCATTACCTGTCCAAATACCATTCATTTATTCCTCGGTATATCATTAGTTCCCTTGGAGCTTTAATGCCTTGAACCCTATGACTGGCAACGAGGGACGAAGTTCGATAGTACAGGCTGATTATTGGCAGCTCTTCAATCATATGCCTCTGTATTTGTTTGTAGGTATCTAAGAATTCTTGGGGATCTTGGATTTGGCCTACCTTGTCCAACAATTCATCCAAGTCTTGGTTATTGTACCCTACGTAGTTGTTAAGACCGTTGCCAATTTCCGATGAATGCAGCATAAATCGAAGATCTATGGGCAATCCCAGAGAATGTTCTGCTAAAACTGCCTGAAAATCCCCTTCTTCTAGTGCCTTTACATATTCTTCCCAAGGCAATAGATTGATCTTTACGTCAATGCCAACTTCCTTTAATTGCTTGGCTATAATATTCATGGATTCTTTTTTCATAACATTGTCCATATTGACATTGATGGTAAAACTAAGGTCTGTTGTCTCGTCCCCTTCACCCATATCCAAAATACCGTCTTGGTTGGAATCTCTCCATCCTGCTTCTTCTAGGAGCTGCTGTGCTTTAATGGGCTGGTAATCGTATACCCTTAAGTCGGAATTATAGTACCAAGCATCAGAGGGTATAGGTACGTCAACAGCTTGAGCACTACTAAAATAAACCCTAGATATAATATCCTTCCTGTCCATTGCATAAGCAATGGCTTCTCTAACCTTCGGATCTCCCAATACACCAGGTTTTTTATGGTTTATACCGATATAATCAAAATTGTAGGTTAGATATCGATAAAGCTGAGCTTGATTGTTGACCCTGTAGGATTCTGCATATATGACATGGGTATCTACCAGATCCACTAGTCCCTTTCTAAAGGCCTCCAAGGATTCTTCATTATCCCTGTATATATTTGCAACTATGGAATCAAGATAGGGTTTCGGATTACCCCACCCAGCATCATTTCTTACCAGCTAT
>JAWLDD010000210.1:0-5017 GCA_041686815.1 Candidatus Atribacteria bacterium
CAACATCCAGCCTGATTATAGGCTTTTCAGTTATTTTGGGCATGTCTATCAACTGAGCTATATTTCTATCAATCTTTTCTTTTTTAAAAAAATATGACAAAAGGGAACGTATGGAAGCTAATTTTCTGGCTTTGCCCATTTGGCTGTTTTGCCGATCCTGTTCTGGATTATTGGGATTACTATAATATGTAGTATATTCTATGAATTTTTCTATATGAATAACCTGGATTTTGTTGAGATGATCAACATTAAAATCAGAAGGGGAGATGCCGTAGAAAACATCAATTTCCCTAGAGAGAAAATCAAAGAATATCCTTAAGTCATAGGCATAATTAATCCTAGTGAGGATAGAGGTAGTATGTTCAATACCACGAAAGTATTCCCAACAGAAATCAGGAAGATCTGAAATGAGGCTGCGTAGCTTTTTAGTATTATTCAGTTGTTCCTGAATGTAATATGAGCTTTGATTGGACATATAAACACATCCTTTAATCTTTGGTTGTAGAGTAAACTAATAACTAAAATCTAAGATAATCACAGATACAGATATTAAGCAATCTACAAGGCAGAAAGTAGACGAAACTCGATAATTATATTGTGGTACAAATTGTGGTACAAGTTGTAGTATAAGATTTAAGAAGATTATACCACTTTTCGTAAAACTTTGCAATACATTGCTTAAAACTTGTCTTTTGCGCATAGTATAACAAAGCCCTTCCCTTGCTAAAATTAACTAAATTATTCAAGATAAAGTCTATTGCAAATCTAGTCCAATAATTTGTCTGTTATTTTAAAATGAATCTTTGCTACATTTTTTAGTGCATTTTTACCATGTTGTTCAACAAATTTATTGGCTGCATTGATAACTTGTTCCGATGCTCCTTTTGGAAATACCATTTGGTATTGTGATTCCAAGTCAGAGATTCTTGTAACGAATTCGTTTCTTGCCAAAATGCTTGCTGCAGCCACTGCAATATTTTCCTCAGCTTTTGTTCGCTGCTTCAGATGAATCTGTCTACCTTTAGCCATTAAAGCCTTTTGAACTAGCTCTGGCTTTCCAAATTGATCTGATAATGCGTACTTGCAGTCCACTAGTTCTAGGAGGTTTTCGATAACTCTTGCATGTCCCCAAGCTAGCAATCTATTTAGGTTTTTAATTGACTCGTAAAGCTCATTGTATTTTTCATTCGTAATAACTACTATATCATAAGGACATATGCCTTTAATAAGTTCTGCTAACTCCTCAATTTTTCTATCATTTATCTTTTTACTATCAGTAACTCCAGCTTCTACCAATAGTTTACTTGTCTTTTCATCGGTAAATACCCCCGCTATGACTAACGGACCAAAATAATCCCCTTTTCCCGACTCATCTACACCTATAAGTCGTTCAGGATCATGATGGTAGGTCTTTGAATCAGTAGCATTATGTAGGAGAAATGCTGAATTATTTACTATACCATCTACGAAGGATCTAAACTCCCCATCCTTTATCTGTGACGAATCTAATCGTATACCTTTTTTACTTTCATAGATTCTATAGATGCCCTTTTGCTGGTTCCTGAATATTTCAAATTGGATTCCATAATTAATCTCTTTAACATTTTCTATAGAACAGTTATGATCTTCTAATAGCTTGACGATTTGTTGAAAACATTGGTATTTATCCATATATAAATCCTTTCTTTACTTCAAAAACATTTAGATAATTATCGGTTTTTCTTATCCATACTATCAGCTTTTAAAGAACAGTTACGTACAGCTTCCATGATGGCTCCTCTAAAGCCTTTTTGCTCCAATGTATAAATAGCTTCAATAGTGGTACCTCCTGGGGAGCATACCATATCCTTGAGTACTCCAGGATGCTCTTCTAGCTCTAAAACCATCTTAGCTGCGCCTAACACCGATTGAGCAGCCATCCTATAGCACTGGGCCCGTGGTAGTCCCATCATCACTCCAGCATCAGCTAAAGCCTCAATAAAGAGGTAAACATAAGCTGGGCTGCTGCCACTTACAGCGGTAACGCTGTTTATTAGTGATTCATCCACCTCCTCTACCCTTCCCAAGGACAAGAATATAGAGCTTATTACACTGCTTTCTTCTTGGTCTAAGCCATGATTTTTACAAATTACGCTCATACCCTCACCAACCAATGCAGGGGTGTTGGGCATTACTCTAACCACTTTACATCTATTGTTTATCTTGCTTTTTATATACTCAGTAGAGATGCCAGCAGCAATGGATACAAGGATATGTCTATCAGTTATATCCTTGGATATATCATCTAAAAGATTATCAAATGCATTGGGTTTTACAGCTATGATGATTATTGAACATTTTTTCATTAGATCATGATTGTTATTTGCTACAACTACACGGGTATGATTGGTCAACTCCGTTGTCTTATTGAGGTCAATATCATACACATATATTTGATCAGGGTCAACTACTTTATTCCTTAGAACTCCTTTTACTATAGATGAAGCCATATTGCCTGCTCCAATGAATCCCAACTTCCATTTAAACATCTATATCCTCTCCCATCCTTCCTCAACAACTAAGATTATTATAGGATATTGCAATAATTATATCATACAACTGAAAAATTGGAACAAAAAACTAGAATATTTCCAAAAAAAAACATTGACTTATTTTACTTATTGTCCTATAATACTAATTGTCTGTAAAAACAGCACTTTATAGGGGAGTAGCTCAATTGGTAGAGTAGTGGTCTCCAAAACCATTGGTTGCGGGTTCGAGTCCTGTCTCCCCTGCCAAATTAAAAGAGTGGATAAAATCCACTCTTTTTTGTACTATATTAACTCTTTAATGAAGTTTGATATGCGATCCAAGCCAATTTCTATGTTTTCTTTTGAAGTAGCATATGATAGTCTAACATGGCTATCAGAGCCAAATGCTATACCAGGAACAACAGCAACTTTTTGACATTCCAACAGAGCATCTGCAAAATCTAAAGATCCGCTAATAGTGCGATCTTTATAGGATCTACCAATGATATCCTTAATATTTAGCATAATATAGAAGGCACCTAAAGGTGTAGCACAGGAGATTCCGTCTATACTATTAATTCTATTAACCATAAACTTCCTTCTCTCATCGAACTTGGATACCATCTCTGTTATTATATCTCTAGGACCTCTTAAAGCTGCCAGACTGGCATATTGTGCTATGGAATTTGGATTTGAGGTAGCATGGCTTTGAATGTTTGCCATGACATTTATGATTTCACGGTTTGCTGCCGTATAACCAATTCGCCATCCCGTCATAGCATAGGCTTTAGACATTCCATTTACCAAAAGAGTGATATCCCTTATCTCTGGGCTTATGGATGAGATGCTTACGTGTTCAGCCCCATCATATAACAGTTCCTCATATATCTCATCAGCTACAATAAAGAAATCATGTTTTAAAGCTAATTCAGCTATAGCTTCAAGTTGGTTTCTATTGTATACGCATCCGCAAGGGTTGTTAGGACTATTGATTATAAGTGCTTTTGTTCTGCTGGTAATGGCCTTTTTAAGCCTTTCAGGACTTAAACAAAAGTTGTTTTCCTCTGAAGTATCAACAAATACAGGAATACCATCAGCCATCTTTACCATCTCGGGATAACTTACCCAATAAGGTGAAGGTATGATAACCTCATCTCCAGGGTTTAGAATAGCTTGAAATATATTATAAAGTGAATGTTTTGCACCATTGGAAACAAGGATCTCGTCAGGGCTATATTCAACAAAGTTATCCCGTGACAATTTTTCGCATATTGCTTGCCTTAATTCCATTATTCCTGAAGATGGCGTATATCTGGTATAGCCATTATCCAGAGCCTCTTTTGCAGCTTCTATAATAAAGGAAGGTGTATTAAAATCAGGTTCACCAGCACCAAACCCTATTACATCTACTCCCTGTGCTTTCATCCTTTTTGCTTTAGCGTCAATTTCTAGCGTCAGCGACGCAGTAATACCCAGGTTTTTCCTTGATAACTCCATTGCCTTCTCCTCCAAATTGAAAGTTTGTAGCTTCATTCCATCATTTTTTACTCATTATACCACAATATTAAGGGCTGCGTCTACCTAAAAATGAAGGATGTTTAAGTGGATTTTGCAATTTCTCTTAATTGGCAAACATTTTCATAGGATATACGAACATCACCTACCATAGGATTACCATCTCCATGGCAATCACTACCCCCTGTTACAATAAGATCTTCAGCCTTAGCCAATTTTACATAGCTATCCCTTTGCTGGAATGTATGTTTGCTATGATATGCCTCTATCCCGACAATTCCACATGGAATAATTTCATTGACGATCCTTTCATCCCTTATGATCCCAGGATGAGCTAAAACCGGTACCCCACCAACCCTTTTTATTAGTTCTATGCCCTCAGTAACGGTTATCTTGTAGCGTTCTACGTATGCCTTGCATCCTTCACCAATATATTTTTCAAAGGCCTCGGCTATATCCTTTACAATCCCCTTATCTATCATAGCTCTTGCTATGTGAGGGCGGCCAATATTTTCACGACCTCCTGCCCTACTTTTTATTTCATCAAAATCAAGATCCATTCCATACATATTGACCAGATTGTACACCATCTTTTGAGCTCGATTATTTCGTGCATCTCGGATAGTTCTAAGAAGATCTTGAAACCAGGGCACCTTATAGTCTATAAAATAACCGAGGATATGTATTTCAATGCCATTCATTTGGGTATTTAGTTCTATGCCAGGTATTATTTCAATACCAAATCTTTCCCCTGCTATTTTAGCTTCATCCAAGCCATTAGTTGTATCATGGTCAGTTACCCCGATTGCATCCAATCCATTGCATTTTGCATGATAAACCAGTTGGGTGGGGGTATAAAGACCGTCAGAAGCAGTAGTATGATTATGTAGATCTGCGTATTTCATATCTTCACCTTATTCTCATTTGTATGTTGATCTATACAGTCTAATACTCTATTTTAATATCATCTTAATAATACGAAGGAAATTTTC
>JAWLDD010000211.1:0-5008 GCA_041686815.1 Candidatus Atribacteria bacterium
AATTCCTGCAAACCCGATCCATTTTTCATGGCCGGTGTAATGGCGATAATTTTCTCATCTTCTTCAGCCAGTCTGATTAATCCTCTACAAATAATTTTACTCCAACTGGCCGTATTTTCTCCCTTATCGGATAAAAATTTTCCGCTTTTTATATCAAACGGTGAAACACCGTGCCAAAGTCCTTCCGTATCCGCTTCCGCGGGCTGATAACCTTTGCCTTTCTTGGTAAGAACATGGATTAATACGGGCTTGTCAATCAATTTCGCGTTATTGAATACATGAATTAATTTAGGTAAATCATGCCCGTCTAAAGGACCATAGTATTCAAAGCCCATTTCTTCAAAAATATTTCTTTTGAGAAAAAAGGATTTTATACTTTCCCCCCGACAAAACTGATAAACCCTTTTCCTACCATCTAGTAAAGGATTATGATATTATATTCAATATTCTTCAAGCTGAGGTACAGCCTGGCAAAAGAGGCAGGTTGACAGTAGAGATGGAAGGTAAGGAAGAGAACATAGAGGGAGCTTTAAAATTTGCCAGGGACCATGGGATTCAATATCGGGCCTTTAACAAGAACATAGTGCGAAACCAAGGGGATTGTGTGGATTGCGGAGCTTGTACCGCTGTTTGCCCTTCGGGAGCTTTGCATATGAATACCGACAACTGGAAGCTAACCTTTGACGAGGGTAAGTGTTTGGTATGCGAACTATGCATAAAGGCCTGTCCAGTAAAGGCTATAGATGTGAACATGTTTGGATAACTATGGAACAGGAAAGATTTTATAGGCAGCTACATAGCTCCAAAGATCTTGTGCATTTCAATGTAAAGGTTGAACAGACGGATTTAAACATTGGAGCTCGAAAAATGCTGACCAAAGAAACCATTAAATTGATCAAGAAATATCGAGGAGAGATTGGGGGTTATATAAAGGAAGAGCCTCAATTTCTGACTTCCTTGAAGCCATTGCCCTACAGGATTGATGCTCCTCCTATTGTAAAAGCCATGTGCCAAGGAGCAGAGAAAGCCGGTGTGGGGCCTATGGCTGCAGTAGCAGGGGCCATTGCCCAATTTGTAGGCCAGGATTTATTGGAATTTTCCCGGGAAATAATCATCGAAAACGGTGGAGATATCTATATAAACAGCAGTATCCAGCGAATAATTGGGGTTTATGCTGGGGACTCACCGCTTACAGGAAGGATTGGCGTTAGAATATATCCGGAAGATTGCCCTTTGGGTGTATGTACTTCGTCAGGGAAAGTAGGGCATTCTTTAAGTTTTGGCCGGGCTGATGCTGCCATGGTGATCTCACCTGATGCTGCCTTGGCTGATGCTGCTGCAACTGCTGTAGGAAATATGGTCAAAACAGTAGATGATATTGAAAAAGCCATAAACTTTGCAAAGAATATAAAGGATGTTACAGGTGTCTTGGTTATTATGGGAGATAAGTTGGGGGCATGGGGAAATATTGAATTGGTCAAGTTATCTCCTAAAAATGCTATTTGACATTTTGCATGATATAGTATAAAATTGTATGGTGACATTGAGAGCACCATGCAACTATATGCATCCGTAGCTCAGTAGGATAGAGCACCGGTTTCCTAAACCGGGTGTCGGGGGTTCGAATCCCTCCGGGTGTACCAGAAAACCCAGTCGTTTCAATGATTTGAACGGCTGGGTTTTTATATTAAAACAGACTTTGAATAAGAAACCAGTTTAATGCAAACAATCATACAAAGCGTTATCTTAGGGTGTGAAATACATGCAATGGCCATGGAAGAAGAAAGAAGCTAAGCCCTCCATCCCATTAGATCAAGAAGGAAAATTGAAGATAAAAGGAATGGAACTGACATCCAAGAACATTAGTGGAATTCTTGGGGTTAACAAGGATGTAAAATTTAGGGATATTTATATAAATGCCTATCAAGGCATAAAGACAACCATGGTTTTCATTGAAGGATTGGTAGATGACAAGTCTATTAGTGAATATATACTTGCTCCCCTAGTCAGGAATCCACAATTCCGTGAAACAAAGAATGAGAGGGAGATAGTTCAGTACATAAAACAGGGTAATATCTATTTTGCTGCTCAAAATATGAGAACGGATATTAATGACGTAATTTTGGATATATTAAGCGGTCATATGGCTTTAATTTTTGATGGAAGTAGAGTAGCATTTACTTTCAGTGTCCAAGGTTTCGATAAGAGAAGCATTACTGAGCCTGTAGATGAGAATGTGATGAAGGGATCAAAGGATTCTTTTGTGGAGACTCTGAGAGTAAACACTGCTACCATTAGAAGAAAAATAAAATCACATAATCTAATTGTTGACCAGACTACGATAGGGAAGCAAACCCTTACTCAAGTTGCCATAATCTATATGGATAATATCGCTAACAAACATATTATAGAAGAGATAAAGCAAAGACTGGATAGCATTGATATAGATGGAGTACTGGCAATTGACATCATAATTGAATACCTTACTTCACCTAATATATCAGCTTTTCCCCAGACGGTATATACAGAGAGGCCGGATAAGTTTTGTGCTAATATCGTTGAAGGGAGGGTGGGATTGATCATAGACGGGATAGCTGGATCCCTAATTTTCCCTGCAACCTTGCTCCAATTTATGCAAGCTCCTGAAGATTATGCACAAAATTACATCGTTAGCTCCATCATCAGGTTGTTGCGCTATGCTATGTTATTCATTACCCTATATTTACCGGGCTTTTATATATCGGTAACCACCTTTCACCACGAAATGATTCCCACGGAATTGGCTTTATCTATTCAAAATGCTAAGCAGGGAGTACCATTTCCATCCCCTATAGAGATTATTGGAATGTTGATAGCCTTCGAGATTTTGTTAGAGGCTGGGCTCAGACTACCAAAAACTATAGGACAAGCAGTTTCCATAGTGGGAGCTTTAGTGGTTGGGCAGGCAGCGGCAGCTGCCAAGTTAGTATCCCCTGCTGTAGTGATGGTAATTGCTGTAGCGGCCATAGCCAGCTTTACCATGCCCAACCAAGATTTCTCTAACGCCTTGAGATTATGGAGGTTTATTAATGCTCTTTTATGCAGTGCTCTAGGACTATTTGGACTAGGTATTGGGGGTGTTATATTAATATATCATCTATGTCGAATAGAGAATTATGGGGTCCCCTATTTAAGTCCCTTTGTAAGTGGAGAAAATGCTCAATTTCAAGATACTGTTCTGAGGCTTCCCATTAGATTATTAAAGGAAAGACCTTATGATCTTAGGACCATCAATTCAAAAAGGCAAAGATAACAGGTGATATTTATGAGAGAGCGTATGATATTCGCCATGTTCATACTTCTTTTTGTAGCTATTTTATTATCGGGATGCCATCAGGTGAATCTTAGAAGAACCGATATAAATGAAATTCGACTGTTTAATGTTATAGGTATTGATAAAATATCCGAAGGGTCGGATACAGTGCAAATAACTGCTGTATCAAAAGAGACGGTAACCGGTGGGGGTTCATCTGGGTCAGATCAGTCGGGAGGTTCCCAAGGGCAACAGATCACATTTATCACCAGTTCTAAGGGAAGAACATTGTTAGAAGCCATGGATTATCTATATACCATATCCGATAGAACACCTTTTCTAGGCCATGTTGAATATGTTCTTATAGGGGAGGAGGCTGCAAAAGAGGATATAGTTGAATATCTTGATTTATTCTTTAGGTATTATGATATCAGGCTTAATTTGATTGTAATGGTGGTTAAAGAAGGAACAGCTGAACAGGTAATTCGGACAATTGGAAAGGAAGAAGGGTTTATAGGAGACAAGCTCAAAAGTATCTTCAAAGATAAAGGAGATTTATCCATATCCGATGAGATTCTTATAATAGATGTCATGGAAGCGCTGGATAATGAATGCGCTAGTCTACTCATACCTAGCATATATTTGGTCGAAGAAAAAAAACAAGACCCTAGCGGTAAGCAAGGTGGCTATAAAGTGAAGTTGGATGGATATGGGGTATTCAAAGGGACTAAGTTGGTAGGATATATCCAAGGGGATACAGCAAGAGGGCTTAACTGGGCAAAAGGCAAGGTGGAATCCGGAATTTTTATACTAAAGGATAGGTATGGCAATGATGTTACCTTGGAAATAATAAATACCGATTCCAAGATAAAGCCTGAAATCAATGATGGCAAACTAAAGGTATCTATTGAAATAAATTTATCCAGCAATATTGCGGAGATACGGGGGGAACAGGATATCTGGCAAAGGCCTATTATAGATGAACTGAGATGGCAGCAAGAGAGTATTGTTAAGGGCGAGGTTGGGAAGGTCTTATCCTTGGCACAATCAAAGAATACTGATATTTTCCCTATTTGCGATGCAGTATGGCATAAATACCCGGTTCAATGGGAGTCAATTAAAAAGGATTGGGATGATATTTTCCCAGGACTTGATATTCAGATAAAGGTAAAATCCATAATTAATAGAACATATGACATTAGGCAGCCTGTGAGAGGTAATGAAGGTGAAGAATAATGACGATGGTGTTTACGATCTTAATAGTAGGTCTGGGCGTATTTGAGACAGTTAGGTTGTGGATAAGGGGAAAGAAAAAAGATATGCTGGTCTTAGTAGGGTTATACCTTATTACTCTAACTTTCGGATATTTTTATATATCAAATCCCTATAGGGACAGCCTAGCCCGTTTGGGCCTTCAGGTTATAGATTCCATTATGAGTCAAGAGGGGAGATAAGAAGCATGCTAGCTGATAAGGATAAAATCTCTCAAAGACAGGCGTTATTTTTATTTATAAGCACCGTCTTCACTTCGGCTATACGCTTTATTCCCTCCTCTACAGTCCAAAAGGCCAAGCAGGCTGCTTATTTGGCACCTCTTATCACTTTGGCTATTTTCATACTACTTATCTTATTGATACATAAGACCTATAAAAAATTTGGAGATGGTTCTATACTGGATATTATATGCAAAATCTTGGGCCCTTTTATAGGAAAGAT
>JAWLDD010000212.1:0-4942 GCA_041686815.1 Candidatus Atribacteria bacterium
TTTATATGTGATGGTAGTTACTATTTATGAAGAAATATTGCATTACTGCCAAGGAGGTATTGATATGAAAAAACAATGGATTGCTCAAGGAGGACAACCAAAAATTACAATTATTACGTCGTCTAACTGTACTCCACAGGAGGAATATGCTGCCCAAGAACTAAAAAACTACTTAGATTTTATTACCACTTCCAGTCTGCCTATGGGGGATGAAAACACCGACGGGCCGGTTATTGCTATAGGTGGAGCAGCCAAAGGCTTAGGGGTTACAGCCACGGCCGACCTAGGTGAAGATGGCTTTACTATACGCACAGTGGATGACAGTCTGGCCATAGTAGGTGGCAAAAGGGGAGTTATATATGGAGTATACGAGTTTTTAGAAAAGCTGGGCTGTAGATTTTTTACACCCAAATGCGAAAGGATACCATCAATTCAAGATCTAGAGCTTCCCCGATTGGATGACACTCAAGTGCCCGTGCTTGAATACCGCTATCACAACTATATAGATTTTACAGGATATCCGCGATTTGCTGTAAAGAATCGTATAAATGGACCGGTTCCTATCAAGGAAAAGTTTGGCGGAAACTTATCCTATGTATGGTTTGTTCACTCCTTTGAGCCTTGTATACTAAACCCTGATGAATGGTTTGATGAGCATCCTGAGTACTTCTCCATGGTAAATGGTAAGCGTATTAGAGAACGAACCCAGCTGTGCCTTACTAATCCTGATGTGCTCAGAATAACCATAGACAAGGTAAAAAAGGCGCTGAGGGAAAATCCTGAGAGTCGTATAATCTCTGTATCTCAAAATGATTGGTATAACAATTGCACCTGTCCTGAATGCCGCAAGATCGATGAAGCAGAGGGGAGCAATGCAGGTAGCCTAATCTGGTTTATCAATCAAGTAGCAGAGGCCATAGAAGAGGAATTCCCAGACGTTATAGTAGATACCTTAGCCTATCAGTATAGCCGTCCTGCGCCGAAAAATATCCGTCCCAGAAAAAATGTATGTGTACGTCTATGTTCCATAGAGGCATGTTTTGCTCATCCCTTTGAAACCTGTGATGATACCTCTCGCCAAGTCACCCGTCCCGACGGGACCAAGTCCGACTTCATCCGTGATTTACAGGAGTGGGGCAAGATATGTGATCGTGTCTATATTTGGGATTATACAACCTGTTTTGCTCATTACCCAGCCCCATTTCCAAATTGGAATGTATTACAGCCTAATATGCAGGCTTTTGTCAAGAACAATGTAAAAGGGGTATTTGAACAGGCCTGTGGTGCTTTAGGCGGAGGGGTAGATCTTAATGAGCTCAGGGCTTATTTGATAGCAAAGCTGTTATGGGACGCCAATTGTGATTATGAGAGGCATATGCAGGAGTTTTTGGAATACTACTATGGAGCAGCTGCACCCTTTATCCGAAAGTATATTAAAACTCTAACGGATAAGGTTGAGAAGGACAATATTCACTTAGGATTCAATGATCAGTGTGACAGAGCTCACCTTACCGATGATATGCTGGATATATACGATGAGCTATTTGATCAAGCAGAAAAGGCCGTCCTAGGAGATGCTATTCGTTCAATGCGAGTGGCCAGAGCACGATTAGCAATTCGGTGGGTTAGACTAAAGAACAATGCAATGTTAAAAGGCATAAAAGATCCTGAAGAAATACATCAATTCTTTAAGGATTGGAAAGCACATGGCCTTACCCGTATCGATGAATGGGTTAGTCCTGAGACTACTCACAGGGCTCTTGTTGAAGGCTTGTGGAGAGGGGTTGAGTTTTACAAGAATTGGTGGGAAGAAGGTGGGGAAGAGCTATAGCATAATGTAATCTATCTTCAAAATCTAATTTTGGAAAATCTATTGCAATTTCTATTTTTTGTGTATATAATTGTTAATGTGCTTTTGAGAATCATAATTTTAGCCAAAGGAAAGGAGGGTTATACATGATTATTAGATTGAGAATTAATTATAATGATGTCAATAAGCATTTTATGAGCAGCGATATAAAACTGAATAATCATGGATTACCTGTGCCTTTGGCGATGGACGAGAGAAGGTTTTTTGGATAGCTTTAATGTTTCGCAAGCTTGGCCATGGGTAATAAATAGTGTGCCTGTGGCCTTTTAATTGAAGAAAAACTATGATAAAAAGTTAACAACCGCAGGCCAGAGGTCTGCGTTTTTTATTGCTGATATGGAGACAGAAAAGGAGTGAAGACTATGAAGGATAAAAAATGGAGCTACCTGTGGGAAGTCATGAAGGGAAATCGGATGCTCTATGTAGGCGCGATAATTAGTATGATTTTATCAGCGGTTTTATCCCTATTTCCCCCATTAGTAATTAGCATCACAGTTGATTCAATTATTGGAGATGAGCCATTGGTTACGTCTCCTGTGGTGGTATCCATTGTTGAGAAGTTAGGAGGAGAGAGCGTACTGGCACAGAACCTGTGGATCTGTGGATTGATACTGGTTACGCTTCATATGATCAATGGATACTTCCAATATACCAGGGGTAAATGGTCGGCTCAGGCATCAGAAGGTACAGCTAGAAATATAAGGAACAGCCTGTATGACCATCTTCAAAACCTGCCCTATGACGAGCACGTAAAGGCAGAAACCGGCGACCTTATCCAACGCTGCACTTCAGACGTTGAGACGGTGAGAAGGTTTTTGTCCATGCAGTTGGTGGAAATGGGCAGAGCCATTGTGCTATTAACAGTATCCTTGGTAGTAATGTTTTCCTTAAACGTAAAGATGACATGGGTGTCCATGGCGGTAGTTCCCTTTATTTTTCTTTTTTCCGCTATATTCTTTACAAAGGTAAAGGAAGCATTTAGAGAGGCAGATGAAGCGGAGGGAAGGATGTCTACTGTCCTTCAGGAAAACTTAACAGGGGTTAGAGTGGTTAGAGCCTTTGGGCGCCAAGCCTATGAGGCTGAGAAGTTTGATGAGAGGAATACCGAATATACAACCCTTTGGCGTCGGTTGAACAGGCTTATGGCCATCTATTGGTCTTCCTCGGACTTTTTGGCCATGGCTCAGATAGGTGCCGTATTGGTGTTGGGTGTATATTGGGCAACTAAAGGAGAATTGACCCTAGGAACTCTAATGGCCTTTATGAGCTATGAAGGAATGCTGTTGTGGCCAGTACGACAACTAGGTAGAATTCTAACGGATATGGGTAAAACTCAGGTATCTCTTGGTAGGATAAGGGAGATAATCGAAAAACCTCTTGAGGACATGAATGAGGACGGATTGACTCCACCTTTAGATCAGGATATCGAATTCAAAAATGTATATTTTGAGTACGATGAGGGACGTCCCGTGCTCAATGATGTTTCCTTTAAAGTTAAAAGAGGTCAGACGGTGGCAATCCTTGGAGCTACAGGTTCGGGGAAATCTTCGATGGTGCACCTACTTCAAAGGCTCTATGACTATCAGAAAGGCTCCATTACCATTGGCGGGGTGGAGTTAAAGGATATAAATAAAAAATGGTTAAGGGAACGGGTGGGCATCGTACTTCAAGAACCCTTCCTATTCTCCAAGACCATTAGAGACAATATTGCCCTAGCAAAGAAGAACGCTACAGACACGGAAATCTACAAAGCTGCACGGATAGCTGCGGTTCACGATGTAATAAAGGAGTTTGAAAATGGCTATGATACCACAGTAGGGGAGAGAGGAGTAACTCTGTCAGGGGGCCAGAAGCAAAGGGTGGCTATCGCCAGAACCCTGGTGCGAAACAGCTCTATCTTGATCTTTGATGACTCTCTCAGCGCTGTGGATACCGAGACCGATAATGCTATTCGAAAGGCATTGAGCGAGCGCAGCAAGGATGTGACCACATTTATCATTTCCCATAGGATTACCACTATATCCCAGGCAGATATTATACTAGTTATGGAAAATGGACGAATAGTGCAATCGGGGACCCATGAAGAATTGCTATCCCAAGAGGGAATGTACCAGCGTATCTGGTCCATACAGAATGCCTTAGAGGAGGAACTGGAAAGAAATCTAGCTTAAGCCAAGTGCTCAAGCTGTATATTACATCAAGGCTCAAGAAAGAGGGGATAAATAAATGAGTGCACTGAAAGAGCAGGAATACAATAAATCCATTGATTTTGGATTATGGAGAAACCTGTTTCAATATATAAAGCCATATAAGAAAAGAGTTATAGCCCTTATAATAGTAATGATAGGATCTGGAGGAATAGATGTTATCTTTCCCCTTATGAACAAGTATGCTATCGATAACTTCATAACTACCGGTATGCACGATGGATTATGGGGATTTGGGGTAGTATATGCAGGGTTGGTAGCACTTCAAGCCATAAATGTGTATTTCCTAATCGCTATTGCTGGTCGAATCGAATTGGATCTTAGCTATGATATCAGGAAAGCTGGATTCAAGAGGCTTCAGGAGCTATCCTTCTCCTATTACGACAAGACATCGGTAGGATGGCTAATGGCGCGAATGACTTCCGACGTAGAAAGATTGGGAGCAACCATCGCTTGGAGTCTCGTGGACATTACTTGGGGTATCACCATGATGATTGGCGGCTTGATTGCCATGCTCTACATGAATTGGAAGTTGGCACTGATAGCTTTATCTGTAGTCCCTATTTTGGTGGTAATAAGCATCTATTTTCAGAAGAAGATTTTAAGTTCCTATAGAACAGTGCGAAGGACCAACTCCAGGATAACAGGATCTTTCAACGAAGGAATAATGGGAGCAAAGACCACTAAGACCCTGGTTCGGGAAGAAGAAAACTTAAAGGAATTCAAAGAACTTACCGGGGAGATGTACAATTCATCGGTGAGAGCGGCTATCTTTTCATCCATCTACTTCCCAGTTGTTATGACTATGGGGAGTATAGGAACAGCGCTTGCCCTGTGGTATGGGGGTAATTCGGTTATAGCTCAG
>JAWLDD010000213.1:0-4896 GCA_041686815.1 Candidatus Atribacteria bacterium
CATCTATCAATGTGCAAATCATCTAACTGTTCCTCTGTAATATTTCGAATCTCTTCTACTATTTTTACGTCTGGTTCTTCTGTTGTAGCCTTGACATTGATCGGTATCAATAACAGGATTAAGATTATCCCAATAAGGATCAAATTTTTCATATGTTGAGGCTCCTTATGGTAATATTCCCAAGATAGTTTCAGTTAGTGCTGTTAGTATCGGTAAGCCAAGGATCATGATGATAACTTTGCCACCAAGTTCTATCTTAGATGCGATGCTATTTTCCCCCATATCTTTGCATATTTGTGAACCAAATTCGGTTATATAAGCAATGCCGATTATCTTGAGCAAAGTAGAGATAAATATGCTATCAACCTGGGTTTTATTGACTATATCATTGAAGACACCAACTATATGTGGTAGCCTCTCGGCAATGAGAAAGAATATAAGAATTCCTGCTGCGATACTAATAAGGACAGCTAATTCTGGTTTTTCTTGTTTAATCGTAACTGAGAAGATGGCTGCAATAATCCCTATACCAATAATTTGAATGATCTCCATAGTAGATCTGTTCACCTCCGTTTGTATTTGCTCTAATGTTTATCAATACAAACGGAATATACTTTTCACGCTATTGAATAGGTTGTTTATTAGGTTGACTACCATCAAAAGCACTACAACAACACCTGTCAAGGTGGTTAACATAGCCATTTCCTCTCTACCAGCCCTAAGCAGAACTTGATTTAATACAGAGACTAAAATGCCTACAGCTGCTATTTTGAAGATTATATCGATATTCATATCTTTTTCCTCCAATCGTAAGATCAAAACAAAACTATTGCTATACCTATTCCTAATAATAAACCTAGGCTACGATACATTTTGCTATATCTTAAGCGCAGTTGTTGAGCATTGTTTTCTTCAATCTTTAACTGTTCCTGAGCTAGCTTAAAGTATTTTTCTTGACTCTTTTTATCAGTACCTCCAAGCTGCATACCGAACCTATAGATTATTTCGTATTCAGGCTTGCCGATATATGGATTGTTCTTCAAACCTTTAAGGCATTCTATCCATATATCAATCAGTGAGTGTTCATTATTATCCTCTAGTGATGCAGCGACCTTTAAAAAGAATGTTTTCCACTCTCCTTCAAAGGGCCTTACGGAATTTATTATAGCTTGGGATAAAAAGGTTGAATAATGGATGATTTCTGTTTCCAAATGAGCTAATATGCTCTGTAGGATTTTGATATTATATATCCTGTAATTATACCTATAGGACATATGCAGCCCTAAAAAGGTACAACAAACTATAATAGTTAGGTTTGAGATTATTTTTAGCAACATTTTTATTCCCCTTTAAATACTTAATATTGGGAGTGAAATTCACGTTATCTAATTGGTTTTTCCAATAACAATTTGCCATTGATGCCATCATAAACTCTTTCTAAAGTTCCTGTACCCAAACTGTTACCCAATACAAGGATTCTTTGAAAGATATTTTTGTCAAGAAGGGATTTAAGAATGGGTCTTTTTTGTGCATCTTCTAAGCCATGGCTATGTGCGGTAGTAATTATTGAAATACCAGCATTTAAGGCATCTTCTACCGCTACTACATCATCTGGTTTTCCAATTTCATCGGTTATTATGACATTTGGGGACATGGAACGTATCAACATTATTATACCTACTGCTTTTGGACAACCATCTAGTATATCAGTCCTAATTCCTACATCATTTTGAGGAATCCCTTGAAAGCAGCCGGCTATTTCCGACCGCTCATCAACAACACCTACTTTTACTCCTCGAAATCCTTGAAAGCCATTGCTCAATTGTCTGGTAATATCCCTAATCAAAGTGGTCTTGCCCATCTGAGGAGGTGAGAGAATGAGGGTATGTAATACCCGGTTTCCTTTAATTATAAATGGTAGAATCTTATTAGCTGCATTAATTACCTCTTTAGAAATTCTTATATTAAATGATGTTATATGCTGAAATGCTGCTACTCTATCTCCTTTAAGCACCGTCTTTCCTGCTAGTCCAATCCGATAACCGCCTTGGAGTGTTATAAATCCACTTCGGAGCTCTTCTTCAAAAGCATATATTGAATAATTTGATATCAGTTCTAAAATCCTTCTGGTGTCTTCCTGTGTTACAATATAGGCACTATTTTGGTTGTATGTTATACCACCGTCCTTGCATAGAAAATAGTCCCTTCCATGGCTGTATACCATGAGGGGACGGCCTTGACGAATCCTGATTTCTTCTAACTCATTTAGTATATCAGGAGATATTGATAGAATGATTTTCTTTATATTATCCGGTAGTGCTTTCATTACCGGCTTGTGAACATGTCTTAGGTAATCTATCTTTTGTTTCATAAGAACTCGTCCTTTCTTTATGTATAATATATCTATGACTGAAAGGACTTGTTTATAACTAATTTGCATAAAAAAAACCGGTATTCAACCGGTTCTTATGTAGTATTTATTATATATGCCCCTTTGACTATGGATTAGTCATCAGTATAAGCGGTGTCTTCCTCATATATAGTTTCGTTGCAGTTAGGGCATAACAATTCATCGACGCTGTCAAACAGATCTTCCGCGAAATAGACAGTTTCATGGCAATGAGGACACTCTACTTCGATATAATGAGAGTCATCGTCGTAGTGATCATCATCGTCATCCCCGTATAACTCATCTTCTACATTCGCTAGATCATCATCAATTGTCTGAATGTACTCATCAAATTCTGCCTGCGATGCATTCAGTTCAGCAATCTCATCAACGATATCGTCTAGAATATCAACTATATTTATTAGGATTTTCCCCTCATTGGTGTTATCGCTAATCCCAAGGCCATCCATCAAACCTTTTAGATAAGAAACACGCTCCAACAGATAATGCATATTACATTCCCCTCTTTCCTAATTTATTTTAGGCAAAAATTTTATGGATCGTATTCTATTTGGCCAACATTAGTATGATGCCCATTAAGCCCTTTCCATATACTCGCCAGTTCTAGTATCAACACGGATCTTATCTCCGATGTTGATAAATAGAGGGACATGAACTATAGCACCTGTCTCAAGTGTAGCAGGTTTACTGCCTCCCGTTGCAGTATCCCCTTTAAAACCAGGTTCAGTATGAGTGACTTCCAGTTCTACAAAAAATGGAGGTTCTACAGAAAATGCTTCACCTTTAAAGAACTTTATGGTCACATTCATGTTCTCCTTGATGAATTTCATGGCGTCCTCTACCTGATCATGATTAAGGGGAATTTGCTCATAGGTTTCAATATCCATAAAATAATACAGATTTCCGTCGTTATAAAGGTATTGCATCTCTTTTGTCTCTACACGAGCTCTAGGAACTCTTTCACTAGGGCTAAAAGTCCTCTCCAACACAGTACCGGTCACAATATTTTTAATCTTAGTCCTTACAAAAGCAGCGCCTTTACCCGGTTTTACATGTTGAAAATCTACGACTGTATAGACTTGACCATCAATTTCAATTGTAAGGCCTTTCCTAAAATCTCCTGCTGAAATCATATTCCCATCTCCTATTCATAATAGATTATTAGTTTGCAAATTTTCATGATAACCTCACTTATTATGTGGATTATCAAAATATTTTACTAGAAAATCCAAAGCTAGACGATAACCTTCCACCCCTAACCCACTAATCTGTCCGATGCATACTGGTGCTGTTACTGATTGATTGCGAAACGACTCTCTAGCACTAATGTTAGATATATGTACTTCTACAACTGGGAGACTAATTGAAGATATAGCGTCCCTTAGAGCGTAGCTATAATGGCTGAAAGCTCCGGGATTGAATATAATGGCATCAAAATTTCCCTGAGACGAATGAATTCTATCTATCAGAGCGCCTTCACTATTGGACTGAAAATGATATACCTCAACTCCTAAAGCTTGTCCCTGCATTTCTAGATCTTTGACCAGGCTTTCTAAACTGGTTTTACCGTAAATTGAAGGTTGCCTAACACCTAATAGGTTTAAATTTGGGCCATTTAGAACTAAAATCTTCATAACTAGCTACTAACTCCCTTTGAGAACTTCACATATATATTATCATATATTGACATTATTTAATAGCATAAATTTTTCGTCGTATATATTCTTCAATCTAAGAGCATCTTCAGCCATAACTCTCCTAGATTCGCATATTATTATTGGAGTAAGCTTCCTCTCAATCAGAATCTCTGCTAATAAAGAAAATTCAGGTCCATATTGGGTATCGGATATAGTCCAATGCTTTTTTTCTCCTCCTTCGGAAAATTCTATACGACTAAAATGAGAATGAAAGGTCTTAGTTCTCTCCAAGCCGATAGCATTTTCAACGGTATCTAATATAATTTCAAAGTCCTCTTTACTTTGTAATGAACCTAAGCCACGAGCATGTAAGTGACCAAAATCCAAAGTAGGTATTATATTCTCATGCAAGGAACAGAAATATAGAATTTCATCTAACGTGCCTACTTGGTTAATCTTACCCATGGTTTCAGGGCAAAGAAACATTCCATCTTGGAGATAATCCTTTGCCTCGATAATAAGCCTTTTCAACATAGATACCGTCGTATCCACAGCTTTTTTTCTGCTTATCTTAGAGCAAGATCCGGGATGAAATACCACCCTCTTTGCTCCAAGCCAAGCAGCTACTTCAAGTGAATCCAAGATATATTTTAAAGATTTCTCCTGCTTATCCTTTTCCTGTGATGCTAGGTTTATATAATACGGAGCATGCACGCTTACCGCTATGTCATATATTTTGGCTTGCTTACCAATTAATCTTGCTGTCTCTTCCTTTATATTGATACCGCGGGTTAAGGAGTATTCATAAGCATTAAGTCCCATATTATACAGCCATTTTGGCATTTCTGC
>JAWLDD010000214.1:0-4892 GCA_041686815.1 Candidatus Atribacteria bacterium
GAGCACCTGCCTTACAAGCAGGGGGTCACAGGTTCGAGCCCTGTTGTGCCCACCATAAAGGGAGTAGGATATAAAATCCACTCTCTTTTTTTATGCCCCGATCCATGGGGACAGGTACCTTGTCTCGTTTTGCCATTTTGTGGGTTGATACATGGGGATGATACATGGGGACAGGTACATCGTCTCATTTTACCATTTAATGGGATGACAGACAAAGTACCATCTATCCTTCAAAGATGACTCCAGAGCAAAATAAAATGATACAGATATTGATCCAAACAATGATCTAAATAATGATCCAAATATTAATCCAAACAAATAGAAAAATTTTAGTTAAATGTATTGAATTTGATATACGTATAGTATATTATATAGATACGAAACATGACGTCTGATGTCATATGTTTAAAAGGACAAAGGAGATGACATATGTTTGATTTTGGCACCGAACAACCTGATAGACGAGAATCAACGGTAGAATTTATCATCAATACCATCAAGCATCTTTTGATAACCAAACAGTTAAAGCCTGGGGACATGATCCCTAGCGAAGCTTCTTTGGCAGAGAATCTAAAGGTCAGCCGTAGTTCTATACGGGAGGCTATGAAGATATTATCGGCCTTTGGAGTGGTGGAAATTAGAAGGGGGCTTGGCACATATATAAGCGAATCTCCTGGAAAATCCAATATTGATCCCTTTTTATTCAATCTCATCTTAAGCAATGCCAACACCCGGGAAATGGTGGAGCTCAGGGAGCTTCTAGAATCACAGATTGTTCTATTGGCCATCAATAATGGGACTGATGAGGATTTAGATGAGCTAGATAAGATCCACGAGCAACTGAAGGAGTTTTTTGAAGGAGCTTCAGAAGTAAAAGGACGGGAGTTTATGACCTATGAGCTAAGGTTTCATGCAGCCCTAGGCCGTGCCACCCGAAATGTATTGGTGGAGAAAATCTACAACTTTGTAATGGAGCTCTTTACTCCTTACATAGAGAAAACCTACAACCATGAGACTAACGGTAAAAATGCTGTAGCTTTGCATGAAAGCATAGTAAAAGCTATAAAATCCAGGGACAGAGACAAGGCGGTAAAGGCTATTCAAAGATCAATAGAAGAATGGAGGATGCTGTTCAATGAAGATCATTGATGTTCACGCTCACCTGGGTCACGACTACGTATTTGATGAGGATTCCACTGATGAGAATTTGCTGTATTACTACGATAAATACGACGTCACCGGTGCAATAGTACAGCCCTTTATTCCAAGACCCTATTTGGAGGACACAGCACAGGCTCATGATCAGATATACCAGCTCTGTAAAAGACATCCTGGCCGTTTTTGGGGGATGGCATCCATCGATCCCCACTTTAGGCCTGAAGATTATGACAGGGAAGCTGTACGCTGCATAAAGGAATTGGGCTTTGTGGGCATAAAGATTACCCCTATAGCCCATGCTGTTCATCCCAATTCACAGGACGCTCGCCATGTATTTGAAGTGGCAAGGAGCTTAAATGTGCCTGTAATGGTTCACACCGGCAATGGTGCACCTTTCGCAGATCCCATAAGCTTGGTTTATGTAGCCAGGGATTTTAAGGATGTAGCAATCATCCTGGCTCATGCAGGTACGGACATGTTCTTTCAGCAGGCTTTATTTTTGGCCAGAGAAAACGAAAATGTATATCTTGAGCCCAGCTGGTCCAGCATCCTAAACGTAAAAAAGGCTTTGGAAACCATTGGACCCGGCAAGATAATGTTTTCATCAGACCATGCTATTAATCTACCGGTGGAGCTAGCCAAATACCGCACATTGCTTGAAGATGAAGAACAATTGGAAAGGGTATTATCCGGCACCGCTGCTGAGGTTTTTAACTTAGAGATATAAACCACTTTTCGTGAATATTATTTTAAATAACTTAATAACATTGCTTAATAATTTTGCTTAAATCAATATACTTGGAGGTGAGACCATGAAGCTAGGAATAAGCACCTATACCTTTACATGGGCAATTGGAGTACCTGGCTATCCCATGCCAAAAGATCCAATGGATGCAATAAAGCTTATGAAGCTGGCAAATGAATATCAAATTCCTGTTGTACAGATATGTGACAACATACCTCTTCATACCCTCAGCCATGATCAGCTAGTTGAAATTGGCCAAACAGCTGAGAAGCTTAGCATCCAACTGGAGATAGGCACCCGGGGCGTAGAGCCTGAACACCTTGATAAATACTTGGAAATCTGTAAGCTACTAAAATCCAATATCCTAAGAACTATTCTTCAAAAGAACAACGGCTATGTAGAGGTTGATGAGGCAATAAAGCTATTGGAGCTATCAGTTCCAAAATTCGAAAAGGAAAATATATATTTGGCCATTGAAAACCATGAACGGCATAAGGCCTGTGAGCTGGTACGCCTTATAAAGGAGATAGATTCACCTTACGTGGGCATTTGTCTGGACACCGTCAACTCCTTTGGAGCCCTTGAAGGTATAGATTATATCATCAATGAACTGACACCTTATACCATAAACCTACATGTCAAGGATTTTAGAATAAAAAGACTTAATCACAATATGGGATTTGAGCTAACCGGTACTCCAGCAGGCGAAGGCCAATTGGACCTCGACTATATCCTGTCACAACTTATCAGCCATGGAAAGGATCCCAACGCCATTCTTGAGCTGTGGACGCCCTTGACAGGAGATGTGGAAACCACCATTAAGAAAGAAAGGGAATGGGCGGACAAGAGTATTAAATTTTTGAAGGAGTGGATAAAATGAAAGTCGGAATTATAGGAGCAGGGGGAAAAATGGGTTGCAGGATCACTGATAACCTGGTAAAGCAGGACTATGAATTGATGTTTTGCGAAAACGGCCCTGCTGGCATAGAAAGACTAGAAGAGAGGGGCTTGACCCTATCATCCATCGAGGATACAGCATCCCAAAGCGATATAGTAATCCTTGCAGTTCCAGATGCCAAGATCAATGAAATATCAAGATATGTTGTTCCTATGCTAAAGAAGGATGCAGTGCTCATCACTTTAGATCCAGCTGCAGCATGTGCTAATGAGCTAGCACTGCGAGATGACTGTACCTTTGTGGTAACTCATCCTTGTCATCCTGCCCTCTTCTACGAACAAAAGACTGAAGAAGCCAGAAAAGACCGATTTGGTGGAATAGCGGCAGAGCAGGATATAGTAACTGCACTGCTTCAAGGCAAGGAAGAGCTATTTGAAAAGGCCGAAAAGGTCTGCATAGACATGTTTGCACCTGTAGTTAAAAGCCATCGCATAACGGTAGAGCAAATGGCACTCCTTGAACCTGCTGCTGCCGAGGTTGTCATTGCTGCCGCTGCTACCCTCATGAAGGAAGCCTATGATGAAGCCGTTAGAAGAGGTGTGCCGGAAGAGGCTGCCCGGTCCTTCTTGCTAGGACATATTCAAATACCCCTTGCAATTGTCTTTAATGAGATTCCTTCTCCCTTCTCCGACGGAGCCAAGGTAGCAATAAAGCTTGGTTATGAGAGAATATTCAAAGAAAACTGGAAGGAAGTCTTTGAACCTGAAGTGGTTAAGGATACCATTCATAAAATGCTACATCCTGAGCTTTTGGATAAGTAGGAGGTAACCATGAAAAGATTTGCTGTATTAGGCTGTGGTTTTTGGTCTCAGTATCAGATAGCCGGATGGCAAGAAGTTGGAGGCGTAGAGCTTGTTGCAGTTTACAACCGTACATTACCAAGGGCTAAAGAGATAGCCCAACGCTTTGGAGTGCCAAGGGTCTATGACGATGCGCGGCAGCTCTTTGAAAATGAAAAGCTGGATTTTGTGGATATCATAACCAATGTGGAAACCCATGAGAAATTTACCCTAATGGCAGCTGAGTATGGGGTACCTGTTATCTGCCAAAAACCCATGGCAACGGACTTGGTAGCTGCCCAGCGGATGATAGAGGCTTGTGATAAGGCAGGAGTACCCTTATACATCCACGACAATTGGCGCTGGCAACTGCCCATACGAGCATTGAAGGATAGGCTGGATGAAGGTATTATAGGACAGCCTTTTCGTGCCAGGGTAACCTACTCCAATAGCTTTCCTGTGTTTGAAAATCAGCCTTTTCTGGCAGAGCTTGATCAGTTTATCCTCACGGATATGGGTGTTCACATTTTGGATGTGGTGAGATTCCTCTTTGGAGAGGTTGAGACCTTGTATTGTCAGATTGCAAAGGTTCACAAAAATATAAAGGGAGAAGACGTAGCAACTTTGTCCCTCAGGATGAAAAATGGCATGCATGTAACAGTAGAACTGTCCTACGCATCCAAGGTAGAGCATGATCGTTTCCCCGAAACCTTTATTAGTGTTGAGGGCGAGAAGGGATCAATAGAGCTAGCCCCTGATTACTGGATAAGAACAACCACCAAAGAGGGAACTATGGCCAAAAGGGTGGAACTTCCCTATTATCCATGGGTAGACAGCAGATATGAAGTAGTGCATACATCAATAGTTGAAGCAAATCGCAATCTCCTTGCTGCCATCAAGGGAGAACAGGAAGGAGAGACCATTGCCCAGGACAACTATAAGACCCTAGAGCTAGTATACACAGCTTATGAATCGGCTGAAAAAAATGCAGTCATTGAGCTGTAAAGACCGAAATATTAGAACTTAAGGACTTGCCTTCAACAATTTTCTTAAGAAATCCGGACTGGAAACCCTAAACTATTCAAAAAGCCGTTGAAAAGCCGCTGATATTTATAAGTTTTCCTTGCTAATCAAGGTTATTTTGTCGCAATGTTTTTTGGACAAGGCTTCCTATATTGACAAATTATTCAATAAGCCTTTGTTATAATGTTTTCACCTGCAGGTAAATAAACAAAAGAAATGTGGCGGTGAA
>JAWLDD010000215.1:0-4888 GCA_041686815.1 Candidatus Atribacteria bacterium
CTATGAGGCTTCTTGCTCAAGATATAAAAGATAAAAAGCCCAATACAATATTGGTAATCAGCCCTCATGGGCCGGTATTTGCTGATGGCATAGGCATAATGGCAGAACCAAAATTAAAGGGTGATTTTTCACAATTTGGTGTACCTGATCTAACTATGTCTTTTGATAATAATATAGAGTTGATTGAAAGAATTATATATGAAGCACAAAAGGTAGGGATATTTGCCATAAGTTTAGACAAATATATGTGCTCCAGGTACAATATCTCCAATAATTTAGATTGGGGTGTTTTAGTACCCTTGTATTTCGTAAATCAATTTTATTCTAGTTACAGATTGGTAACCATGGGTATATCCCAATTACCTTTTCACCAGCTGTATGGCTTTGGCATCGCTATGAAAAGAGCCATCGAATCACTTCCAGGAAATGTTGCTGTTATTGCTAGTGGAGATCTGTCACACAGATTGCTTGAGGAAGGGCCTTACGGATATCACCCCTCGGGAGAGAAACTCGACAATGAAATTGTAACTCAGTTAGAAAAAGGAAATGTTCAAGGTTTATTTGACATAGATACCAAGCTAATAGAAGAGGGTGCAGAATGCGGACTTCGATCAATTATAATGTCCATGGGTACTTTAGATGGACAAGTTTTTAATCCCAAAATACTATCATATGAGGGTCCATTTGGTGTTGGATACTGTGTAGCAACCTTTGAACCCGGAGAGATTGATCAATCACGATTTCTTATGGACAAATTGATAAGGCATAATGAAAACAAGATTCAGAGGATTAGAGAAAAAGAAGATGCCTATGTAAAATTGGCGAGAAGATCATTGGAAGAATATATCCGAAATGGTAGAGTTATTGAATTAGATGAAGAATTACCTAAACCTATGATTGAAGATAAGGCAGGTACGTTTGTCACCATCAAACAATATGGGCAGCTCAGAGGGTGTATAGGGACCATTGTACCCTCACGAAAGAATATTGCTGAGGAAATAGTATACAACGCCATAAGCGCTGGAACAAGGGATCCTAGATTTCTTCCCGTTGAAGAAGAGGAACTAGACAGTCTTATATATTCCGTTGATGTGCTCAGAGATCCTGAGTCTATAGAATCCATTGAACAGCTGGATGTAAAACGATATGGAGTCATAGTAAGGTGTGGCACAAGATCTGGCCTACTGTTGCCAAATCTTGAGGGAATCAATACGCCAAAAGAACAGTTAAGTATTGCTCTGCAAAAGGCAGGAATAGATGAAGATGAGCCTTATACCATGGAAAGATTTGAGGTGATTAGGCACCAGTGAGAGAAGCACTATTTTATTCAAAAGAGGATAAAGGAATACGATGCAGTCTATGTCCCAATTTCTGCCTTATAGAAAAAGGAGGAACGGGACAATGCAATACAAGGATAAATAACGATGAGAGACTGATAGCTAAAGGATATGGTAAGATTTCAGCCATGGCTATGGATCCAATAGAGAAAAAGCCATTATATCATTTTTATCCTGGATCTGAAATCTTGTCCGTAGGCAGCATTTGGTGCAACTTAAAATGTTCTTTTTGTCAGAATTGGCATATTGCACATCGCCAACAGAACACCCAATTTATATCACCTGAGCATTTGGTCTCCATTGCACATAATCATGGAAGCATAGGAATAGCCTTTACCTACAATGAACCTATTATTAATTATGAATATATCTTAGATACAGCGAAATGAGCCAAAGAAAGAAACTTAAAGATAGTTATGGTCACCAACGGCTACATTATGACCGAGCCATTAAGGAAGATATTACCATTTATAGATGCCATGAATATCGATATTAAGGGCTTCACACAGGAGTATTATAAAGAAGTATGCGGTGGAAGCTTAAAACCTATAAAAGCAGCTGTGGAGATAGCAGTCCAAAGTTGTCATATAGAGCTTACTACTCTTGTGGTTGAGGGCCTTAACGATGAGATATCCTCTATGAGAAGACTGTTTGAATGGATAAAAGGATTAGATCAAAATATTCCGCTACACCTTTCCCGTTATTTTCCACACTATCAAATGGATAAGCCAGCGACATCGGTAGAGACCATGATCTCGTTAAGAGAATTGGGAAAAGAATATCTAAGCTATGTTTATTTGGGAAATATACCAGGTGCAGATAATAACACATATTGCCCTGCCTGTGGGCATTTATTAATAGATAGGGCTTATTATAATGCGGTGAATACTGGGATAAGCAATGGTAGATGTAGTAAATGCAATAATTTGGTTCCAGTAATTTTTTAGAACATACAATTTGTGCACTTATAAACTATTTTGTGCGGAATATGCCATTTTTTATACTTTCTATGGTAAAATACCATGTAATGGTGGTATAATTATAAAAGTAAACAAAGCATAATTGTAGACCAAGGTGGGGGTGGAAATATGTGGGCAATGATATCTGATTTGCTTCAGCGGTTGGAGCCCTATTTACAGTTCCCAGATATTATTCGGCACATTGTTGATATTACTGTAGTAGCCTTCGTATTATACCAGCTCCTTTTACTGATTAGAAAAACAAGAGCTGAACAGGTACTTAAAGGTTTGGTTTTCCTATTTTTTATATACTTCGTAACCAAGGGCCTAAAACTTAACACTATAGCCTGGATTCTGGAGAATACCATTAATTTTGGTATAACTGCTGGAGTTATTGTTTTTCATCCTGAGATCAGAAGGGCGTTGGAACAGATTGGAAGGGGCCGTTTTTTTGATAGATCTCTTTTACTTAGAGACGAGAAAGACAGAGATGCAAAGAGTATTGTAGACAGCATAGCTACAGCGGTAGCAAATATGTCTAAGACTAGAACCGGTGCCCTTATAGTAATAGAGAGACAGACAGGAATAAATGAAATTATAGAGACAGGCGTTTGGTTAGATGCCAGATTAACTAGAGAAATCTTGGAAAATATATTTGTTCCTAACACGCCATTACATGATGGAGCTGTTGTAATTCGAGAAGACAGGATAGCTGCAGCTGGGTGCTTTCTTCCCCTAACCGAAAATCCCAATTTAAGCAAACAATTAGGGACAAGGCATCGTGCGGCATTGGGAATCTCAGAGAGTTCTGATGCCTTGGCTATCATTGTTTCCGAAGAAACAGGAGTTATCTCCATGGCAAGTGGTGGTAAGCTTACACGCTATTTAGACATCGATGGGTTAAAAGGTGTCTTGAGGTCGATCTATTTTAAAGAAAGCGATGTAGGACCTTTTAGCTTTATAAAGAGGAGGTCCAAAAATGAGTAGTTTTTTTGAGAGGAATACTACATTAAAGATCATATCAATAATTATCGCACTAATATTATGGGGTATGACCCCGAATAACCGTGACCCTTTACGTGATATGAGCTTTAGGGATATCCCGATCAAGATGGAAAATCAACAAAAGTTGTCTGAGAATGGGTTGATTATATCATCAGAGATACCGGATACTTACAGCTTTGATATTCGTGCAAAGAGCAGTATGGTCAAATATTTAGATAAGAGTAAGATTGTGGCAACAGTGGACCTTTCTGAAATAAACAAGACAGGAGAGCAGAGTCTTAGCGTAGAAATAAGTGGTCTACCCAGTAATATTGAAATTAAGTCTGCACCTAGTATTAAAGTTGTTGTGGAAAGGATAGTTTCTAAAACTGTGCCCGTTCTACCAAAGGTAGCGGATAAGGATAATTTAGAGTTTGGCAAGCGTTACTATGAGATAAATCCCAGGTTTATAGATGTCAGAGGCCCTGAATCCTTGATTGAAATGACTTCCTATGCTCAAATATCTTTTTCATTAGGAGATATGGATAGGAAAATTGAGCGTTCTTTAATTGTACAACTTCTAAACGAAAATGATGAAATAATTGAGCCAGGATTAATAACCATTAATCCGGAATATTGTGTTATAACCGTTTATCCCAATAAGATCGTCAAGGTCGAACCTGTAATAACCGGTGAGCCATCTGATGGTTATGTAGTAATGGGTGAGGAAATAAAGCCTGGGGAGGTATCTATAAGCGGTGATCCCGAAATACTGGATGCAGTTGAATCCATATCAACCGATATTTTAGATATTGAAGGTGCTACAGGTAATATAGTAAAAGAGGTTAAGCTTCAGCAACCAGAAGATGTTAGGTTAAGCCCAGGGCAATCTTCGTTCGTACAAATATTGGTGAGAATAGAAAAGATTATAGACAGGACTATAAATCTGGATGAGGTAGAATTAAGAAATGTCCCTGAGGGCTTGAATGCTACTCTTGATGAAATGGAAGAAGGCATGGCTGTTACAGTGAGGGGACCGCAAAGCCTGGTAAATGCCTTTAATCCCCAAGATTTGAAAGCTTATATGGATTTAAGTAATACAACCAAGGGTGAGAGAACTCATCCAGTGATGATAGATAATCTACCAGCTGGATTAGAAGTTTCAATTATAGAGCCTGACTCATTAAGAGTTGTAATAAAATGAATGAAAGCTGTTGGACAACTTATTAAAGGACGTCCTTCAGCTTTTAAAATTAGAAAAACTTTCTGACTCCAGTCTCAATTTCAATCTTTGCTCTTAGCAATACTTGATTTATTTCATCAACCTTTACTGGTTTTAGGATATAGTCGTATGCCCCGACCTTCATGGCTTGCCTCAAATAATCAAAGTTATCATAGTTGCTTACAATAACGTATTTTATGTTAGGCCATCGCTTTTTAGCAGTTTCTATAAATGTAATACCATCCATTTTTGGCATTCTTATCTCTGTAAAAACTACATGGGGGGAAACATGTGGTAGAAGGGCAAGTCCCTCTTCACCGTTGTTAGCTTCACCAACTAATTCAAAATCATTTTCTACCCATTTGACCTTGCTATCAATATCTCTT
>JAWLDD010000216.1:0-4881 GCA_041686815.1 Candidatus Atribacteria bacterium
CACTAATGCAGCCAGCCTTTGTCCCTTAGTTGATCCTGGATAATGGAATGTCTCTACTCCACCATGTGTCCCCCAGACGCCTTGAAAAGCATTATAGTGTATAGATACAAATAAGTCTGCCTTAGCATCATTAGCTCTCTGTGTCCGAAGGGATAGGGGTGTATCTTCCTGAGTATCGCTGACAAATACTACATCCAAGCCACATCGGTTCAGTACTTGACCTAGTTTTTTAGCAGTTGGATAGTTGAATTCCCACTCCTTGATAACCCTGCCGTTAGGCATCGTCGGTGTTCGTTTACCTGGTGTATTAATTCCATGCCCATTGTCTATCGCTATTTTATATGACATATCTTCACTCCTTCCATTAAACAAAAAACAGCTTAATTACGATATCTATATAATTTAGATTCGAATTGTTTTTTTATAGGATATTTTTTGGATGTATAATATTATATATTTCAACAAATGCGATATTGTTCATCTTTTCAGGGAATTTATTTAAACACAAATTTATCAATTGTTAAGGGATAGAAAACTGTTACATGAAATGATAAGGAACTAAAAAAGCATGGGCAAAAAACCCATGCTTTTATGGAAAAGTGCTCATATTATGTTCATATCATGCTCATTTCATCAGCATTAACCTCTTTGTATTTTGCTAATCCCACCCATGTATGGAATTAGCTTTTCTGGTATTATGACGGTGCCGTCCTCTTGTTGATAGTTTTCCAGAATAGCAGCTACAGTGCGGCCTATAGCTACACCTGAACCGTTCAAGGTATGAACATGAACAGCTTTGCCTTTGTCTGCCGGTCGGTATTTTATATTGGCTCTCCTTGCTTGGAAATCTTCGAAGTTGCTGCAGGATGATATTTCAACATACCTGCCATAGCTGGGCATCCATACCTCCAAGTCATATTTCTTCGCAGCGGTAAACCCTAAATCTCCTGTGCACATCATAGATACTCTATAGGGAATGTCCAACAACTGCAATACCTTTTCGGCATCATTGGTCAGCTTCTCTAGTTCATCATATGAATCCTCGGGCTTAACGAATTTGACCAATTCCACCTTATTGAATTGATGTTGTCTGATAAGCCCTCGAGTATCCCTACCGGCTGATCCAGCTTCTGCTCTAAAACACGCACTGTAAGCCACGTGCTTAATGGGGAGTTGGCTTTCATCTAATATCTCCTCCCTGTACATATTGGTGACAGGTACCTCTGCAGTAGGAATAAGAAAATACTCTGTGTCCGTTACTTTAAAGGCATCCTCTTCGAATTTGGGCAGCTGACCGGTTCCTACCATGCTTCTCCTGTGTACCATAAAGGGCGGAAATACCTCGGTATATCCATGTTCAGTAGTATGAAGGTCAAGCATAAAATTGATCAATGCCCTCTCCAATCTAGCGCCAAGACCTTTATAGAAGGTAAATCTTGCTCCGGTAACCTTTCCCGCAGTTGAGAAATCGAGAATTCCTAATTCCTCACCAATATCCCAATGGGCTTTAGGCTCAAAGTTAAAGGCTGTTGGCTCTCCCCATTCTCTTACAACCACATTATCATCATCGCTTTGTCCTACCGGCACAGAGGGATGGGGAATGTTGGGTATGGTCAACAGGAATTGGTTTAAATCCTCTTCCACTGTCCTTAAGCTATCATCTAGCTCCTTTATGGTCCTGGATACTTCCTGCATCTCGTCAATCAGATGCTGTGCATCCTGCTTTTGCCTTTTTAGTTTTGCTATTTCCTGACTTACGGCATTCCTTCTACTTTTTAATTGCTCTACCTGTGTTATAATTCCCCTTCTCTTTTGATCCAGTTCCAAAAACTCGTCCAGATCGACTTCCTCTTTTCTCTTGTTTAAAGCTTCCTTTACTATATCGATATTTTCCCTAATAAATTTTAGGTCTAACATAGTGCACCTCCAAAATATTTTGCCAAAATCAAAAAAATCTCGTTCCCTATATAAGGGACGAGAAAACCCGCGTTGCCACCCTAGTTGGAGATTCTATCTCCCACCTCTATGCGAACTAACGTATCGCCAACGGCACAGCTTACTATTTTTCGGCCTGCAGCTCAGGGATGGATTCGATAAAGGGCTCACCGGTTCGCACCCACCACCGGCTCTCTTTAGAAACCTCAACTATCTACTATTTCCCTTCATAGCCATTATCCTGCTAGATTGTTACATATTATTATACTATATTAAATTGAATATGCAATACCATTTCACCAATATTTTACCGATTTGAAACCTATACCACTCATATAAAACCTTGAAGAATTGAAATTCTTTACATCTTTTTTACTTAATGAATAAAAAGTGTTATTTTGGGATACCATTTAACTAGCTTTTACTTCCTATACAAAAATCCTAAAAAACATTAAGTATTTTATCCAACATGTAGAATTTATCGAAAATTGTTGAAACTTCTTTTTTAAATGTTATAATAATATTGAAGGATTTTATAGTAATAGGCAATCAGGTGTTTTTTGACCTCCTTTTATATATATATTTTACCGGCTGCTAGACAACAGCCGGTTTTACTTATACTTTTTATTTTTTCCTGATCTACTTAAGACAAAAAATTCAACCTACCATACCATCCAATACTCGACTTAGTTCTGCTTTGGGACGAGCACCCATCATGCGATAAACTTCCTTCCCGTCCTTGAAGAATATCAATGTAGGTATGCTCATTACCCTATATTCCATAGCTAGAGCATTGTTTTCATCTACATTGAGCTTTGCAACAGTAGCTTTTCCAGCATATTCCTTGGCTACTTGTTCTATGATGGGGGAAATCATCTTACACGGTCCACACCAATCCGCATAAAAGTCTACTAAAACCGGTCCTTTATTATCCAATACTTCTTTATTGAAGTTTTGCTGATTCAAATAAACAATATTCTTATCCATTTGAACTCCTCCTTAATTTCATCATTATATCGTAATATTATAATATAGCATTGTAGTCTTTTTGTCAACCCCTTTCTAAAAAATTTTTTATACATATTTTCATCTATTAAATCCATTATTATTTCAGTCTGTTTTGGGAAATTTATTATAGAGATCAGCTCATTTCTGAAAACTGCTTATGAGGATGGCGATTAAATGAAGTTTAATAAGGTTTTGATTATCTTTTCCTTTATAATACTTTTCACTTTTGGATTTTCTTTAGGGATAATGAAGGATCAAGATATGGAATGGAAAGAGCAAGAAAATGAAGATCTATTAAACTCTGAAAGTATTAGTTCTGAGAGTATTAATGCTGAGTCTACTAATGATGATAGACTGATTAGGGATAACCTGAATCAGGACTTACCCCCTGATGAAATATACTATGAAAAAGCAAAAGTTCTTCAAAAAGAATTTCCCGATACCTTCATCATGAATTGTCATACTACGGAAAAAAGAATAGCTTTAACCTTTGACGATGGCCCCGACGACAAAACTACTCCAAAGATATTAGATATATTAAATCAATATAAGGTGAAAGCCACCTTTTTTGTTGTAGGACAGAATATACAGCGGTTTTCTCAGGTGGTAGAGAGGATTGTTGATGAAGGTCATCAAGTGGCTAACCACAGTTGGTCCCATATACGACCTACTGATTTGACGGATGACCTGTTTGAATCAGAGGTTACCTTGGCAAAAAAGGCTCTGCAAGACCATGCAGATTCCTCCGATGTCTTTTATTATCGCCCACCCTATGGTCTATTGACACACGATCAAATTAGCTGGATACGGAACAAAGGAGCTCTTGTAATTAGCTGGTCTATAGATTCCTTGGACTGGACAGGTGCAGATGCTAAACAAATTCGGAACAAGGTTGTAGATTCTGTACATCCAGGTGCCATTATATTAATGCATAGTGCAGGAGGAAAAGACAATCGATCAAACACAGTAATAGCCCTGCCGGAAATAATCAAAAACCTTACCGAACAGGGCTATGAGTTTACAACTGTGGAAGAACTCTTAAGGGATAATTAAACCTAATTTCTAATCTCTATACCACCAAACATTGCAAGGCATCTAACATTGAGTACAGGCTGATCAGCTTCAGCATTGCTTGATCCTCTTGCTTTGTTCTCCCATGCACCGAATATAGGGGTACCTTTAACGATAACTGTCCAATCCTCTGGAACCTTTATTTCTATCCCGCCAAAGGCAGCAGTCAAATCTAAGAATGCACCATCTTTTGACAGGCCTGCGTCCCTTAAGTCCAGTTCAATACCTCCAAATACTGCAGTGGCATTTCCTCCTTTAAAGTTCTGTGATACATATTTACTATCCATTCCTGAAAATATAACGAAGTGGTTAAAGGCATCATCTGAATTAGTAGGCACGCCACCGGGTCTTGGATGCCGCAGTATAATAATCAAACCGATTATGATAAGTAGGACTGGCCAAAAATACTTGCCCAGGTCAGCGGGCAGTAGTCCTAGGTTTTTAAGTAGAAAGAAAATACCAATCAGTGACAATGCTACACCTGAGGTGGTAGAATGTCCTTTTGATAATAGTTGACTAGCCCCTATAAGAATTAAGAATATAGGCCAGTATATGGGTATCAAAGTGGATAGTTGTATAACGTCCATTTTATCTAGTAAAAATCCAGCACCCAATATGACCAATAATATACCAATAAAGGTACGACCATGCATGTTTTATACCCCCTTATGTAGATTTAATCCCAGTTTATAGTAATATCCTCTGCAAGTCAATATATTTACAAAGTATATAATTGTTTAATCCAAATCCAAAAATAAAACAAAACCCCATGAGCTTATACTCATGAGGCTTTGATATATGGGAATCCGGCAGCGACCTACTCTCCCAGGGGGTCTCCCCCCAAGTACCATCGGCGCTGAAGGGCTT
>JAWLDD010000217.1:0-4873 GCA_041686815.1 Candidatus Atribacteria bacterium
AGAAAATCCTCTAATCCCTATAATTGCTAATATAAATGGCGCACCCCATATAAAGAGCCCAAAAAGCCATATTAAAAATGTAGTTATGAAATGTTGCCATAATGACTCTCTAAAGATTGTCCATCTATTTATAGGAATGCTGTGCTGACTATTAAAAAATTCTTGCAAAAAATTACCGGTATACACCTTTTGCTGAGTAGACAATGATATTACTGTAAAAGCTCCTGTCATTATGCCAGTAATAAAAATAAATATCATCAAAAGATAGATGAATGTATTTTCTTTCATGTGTAGAATTAGCTGCCTCTTTAAAAGGTCTAACAATCCCCAGTCCCCCTTTGGAACCGTTTGGTTTTTAGTGTCCATATTTGCTTATAATGAATACTATGCTATCTAAAAAAGATATATACCTTAAGAGATTCAATTATAGTTTCATAATTGGGAAAGCCCATATTCTACGATTGCTCCGTGAGCATAAAAAAACTCTGGGTCATCACCAAATCCTCTCCCCATTGTGATTGGATTTAATTGGTATCTTGATAAAGATTTGATTATACCTTTTCCCTCTATCATGATCACAGGGTGATCTGTCATAAGATTGGATTGCCTTAATTGATTTATAACGTGTATAACTTTGCTTTTTTCCATAATGGGTAATATTATTGGCAAGGGATTCTGAATAATCTCCCGAAAGATATTGATAAAATGATGGCTGATGCCATAATGCCTATCTCGCGAATCCCTAAAAGAAATTCTTGGAACACATAAGGCAATTCCACCATTTTTGTAACATAGATCCAAATAAAACCCCAAATCCAATCCGCTGAAACCAAATGGTGTACCTGTTCCCATTATCCCCGGACCCATCGTGATCACTACTGCATCCATTCCCTGTATATTTGCTGCTAGTTGCAATGCTGTATAAATGTTTACGCACTCATGATCCCCACCAAAGGCATTTCCAATTGTGATAACCATATCCAATAACCTCTTAGACCTCAAAGTTCCTATATTCTTGCTGAACCAAACTGGTAAAGCCCCATGATCAGTAATAATACAAGCAACTTTTATCCCCCCAGAGCTTTTATATTTCAGGTGCGCACATAGGGGTACAAGCATGCTATGAAGTTCTCCTATAAAGATCAACTTCCCCTTTAGATTGAGTTCTTGATGAAATTTACTGTGCAAAGGACTATCCTGTTCTTCAGAGAAGAGAACCTTTACTTGGTTAGGAGTATATTTCAATTTCATACCGTGACCAATGCCATTGGAACCATTAAAGTTGCTGTTAAAGTTACCCATTATATAGTGGAAACCGCCTGTCCCAAGGTTTAGGGTACATGCTGTTGTATTGACTAGCACAGTATCCCCTTCCTTCAAACATCCAGTCATTTTGATATAATTGATGGCCTTTTTACATGGATGATCTATGTCAAGGATTATTTCCTGTAGATTTTCATCTAGTTTATTCACCCTCACAACATCAGCCTTTTTCAATTCCATCATATCCTATTAGGACCTCCTTTTTTCAGCTGTCCAAAGCTATCCATATGTTTAAGTATCGGTACTGATTCTATGATTTCAGAGAATGATTTAAATTCAGCAATTATATGTAAAATCAAAAAAACTGCAAAAAGGGTATATTTTGCTCCTGGAAGTGCTGTTTTAAGGGTATATAACCCTAATATTCCACCTAATAGGTTGGAACCCGTATCTCCAAGCATACAATTTTCCTCAAGCTCATCTCTTATGTAAATTACAAGGCTACTGATTATGGGAAACAGTATCCATACGCTATGTAAACCCGAGGATATGGAGACTAAAATAGTAAAAAACATAAATCCTTTGATAGCTCGTCCTGGTCTCAAATCCAAGAGATTTATCATGTTTACACACAAACAAAAAAGTAAACTACTAAAAATTATATTTCCTATCCCAGAGAAATAGATCATGGATAGGATAATACCCATTGTAAGGGCAAATATAATCTTAATTATTCCAGTAGACAGACGACCTTTCATCATTCCCTTTAAATGACCTTTAAGTCCTTTGTTGTTATTGTCTCCAAGGCAATCATCCAAATATCCAGCTAAAGTCATGGACAAAACTATAATCATATATATAGCTATGTTCTCTTGGCCAACTATTTCCCATAAAGGAAATATGGACACTATACAGGGAATTAGAAATAGAAGACCCATCCCGGTAACTACCTCAATTCCTGCATAGTTACTCTTTACCAAACCATTACAATGCAACAAGTCAATTAGTCTCGGCTTTAGATATAGGGTAAGGGACAAGGCTATCCCTATAGAGCTTAGATAAAGTAAAATTCTCATTGGTTTGCCTCCCTAGAATAGAAGGTTTTTATCTTCTTATTTAGGACTACAATCAATATATCCCGGAATTGCTTACTACGGTGTTTGAACCCTCTGTAGTCCCTTCCAGTCACTCTATGTTTTATGTCTACTGGCACCTCCAATATTCGGAGGTTGCTCTTTGCTAGATCAACGGTCATACCAAACTCTATCCCAAACCCCTTGTAACTTAAGAAATTCTGATGCATTACATCTCTTTTAAAAGCTCTTTGCCCTGACAAAACACTGACACATTCCGTCCCGGTTAAAGATTTAAAGGCTATTTGAGAAAGAGCTTTGACCAAGCCAACTCCACCTTTGCCTGGCGTAAAGTCCACCTTTCCTATGGTGACATCTGCTTCATCCACCAGCAAAGGATATATAAGTTTGGTTATCTCCTGTGCGGTATCTCCTACATCTGCATCTAAGAATACGATTATAGAATTGTTTAAATAGTCTAAGCCCTTTTTCAATGCATGACCTTTTCCATGATTCTTTTTTAGGGTTAAGAGTTTGACACCATGCTGTTTAGCTATATCTCCAGTTCTATCTTGGGAGCCATCATCGACAACCAAAATATCTTTGATAATGGTCAACTTTTTAAGAGCTTTCAATGTATCACCCAAGTGCATCTCCTCGTTATATGCAGGTATAACAACGCCTATATCCTCAGTTTTCATATACAACCTCCAGTTCTATTCTAGTTGGTTTTCTGATCCATTATCCGTACTACCTTCACTATCTTCTATGATTGCCTCATAGATATACTTTGCTGGGAAAAGCTCCTCCGGCAATACCCCATCATATCTATCGGTATAGCCAAAATTCCCTTTGTTTCCGTAAAGCAGAGAAACAAGAGATAACTTCCCATATAAGGTGTTTACATGATGGACAGTAGAAACTCCCATTTTTCTGTATCTTTCAGTATCAATTAAATTTGTCTTCTCGTTTTCAACCATTATTACTGGGATATTGCTTTCCATAGATAATCTAATGAAGCTATTGGTAAATCTATCAATTTTGGCTTTTCTATTAGCGCTAATACTGCTATAAGCTATTACAATGGCATCACAACTGCTTTGGAGTTCCACAGAGCTATGGATTAAGTTAAGTTCATTTAAACGCTTTATGAGTGGTGAATAGCTACCCACTATAAGACTGTCCATAAGTTCTTGAGCTAATTCACTATGAAGCTGATCACTACCAACTTCTCTTTGGTCAAAGATCTTTATAGCTTCAACTAATTCTTGGTCTTCCTTAAATAGATTGGATCGAAAGGTGATGTTGGATTCAATAGATGCACCTGAAACTTTCAATATGCTAATTAAACTGGATAGATCACTGTCTTCTCCCGTCTCTATTAAAGCTACCTTTAATCCATTTAGTTTGTTTCTCACTACTGCATTAAACATGGACTCATAAAGTTCTCTGTTCTTCATTTCTGATTCTTCAATGATTGATAGTGTCTCCTTTAGTTGACGGTTTTCATTTCGAATACCGGCAAATTCTTCTTCTAAACGTTGAACCAAAACTCCATGTTGTTTCTCTAATATATCTTTGCTCTGCAGGGATATGCCAACTGCTATACCTATTCCTAAGGAGAGGAAAACTCCAGTCAACAAAATTAAATAATATTTAGTGTTTACCATAAAACTCATCCTTTTCAGCCATCTCACTTACAGACCTAACAGAATTCTGACGCGAAGTGAAATCAATTTATATATTTCCCTAATAAGCGGCGAAGACTTAACAACAATAACCAACGGAAACAGAGCAGCGACGAACAATGCAACTATGTAACTGGGCTTTACTCTATTATTGTATAGTTCACTGACCCCTTTGGCATCAACCACTTTGTGGCCTACCTTCATCTGAACTAACATGGTACTGGCCATACCTGGTCTTCCTTTCTCCAGAAAATCGATCATATTAGTGTGGCTGCCCACAGTAACGATTAGCTCTGCATTTTGCTCATAGGCCAGCATCAATGCTGCGTCCTCACTTGTCCCTACAAAGGGAAATTTTATAGCATTTAATCCTAATTCCTTTATTCGCTGCATTCCAGGACATCTTCCATCAGAATATGCATGAACAATTATTTCCTTGCACATTTTTAAGCAGCTATCACTTACGCTATCCATATCACCTATTATGATATCAGGACGATATCCAAAGTCTAGAAGAGCATCTGCACCTCCATCCACTCCCACCTTTATGGGATTCATCTCCTCTATGTATGTTCGTATTGCACTTAGATCTTCACGATAGTTATCGCCTCTAATGACTACCAAGACATGGCGGCCTTCCATATTTACGGTAGTGCCAGGCAAGGTAATAGGATTTATTATTAATTCTTTTTCTTTTCTGGCATATTCTAGGGTGTTTTCAATAAATTTATCCAAAACATTCCACAGATTTAAAGAAGCCTCCCTCATCTTCTGATCAACTTCTTCTTTTGTTAAAAATTTTATATGGCATAGATAGGAACCGTTTATCATCAATATATTATCATTTAT
>JAWLDD010000218.1:0-4866 GCA_041686815.1 Candidatus Atribacteria bacterium
GTTATAGGTACTAATTGGTATGTTCATCTTATACTTCCATCCATTAATGGGGGATATATAAGTGAGTTCGTTTGCCTTCCACCATAGTTCGTCCTGGCTGGCTATATGTATCAACTCTTTTTCATCTTTATCATGCAAAGCTACAGAACAGCAAGGGGAGGATTCTAGTCTACCTCTAATAACTTTTTCAATGCTCGATATAGGGATATAAGCTATCATCATAGTTTTATTAAACTTGTTATAATTTAATGGAGAAATATAGATAATTGCTTCACCCATCTTTGGACCATTCCTCCGAAGTGTATTAATACTTAGATTCTCTGTAAAATAGGTTTCATTTTCATAAATATTCTGAGCAATACTAATGATATCTTGATAATTGAAATCTTGGCATTCAAGCAATTCATTATAAAAAATATTCCCTGAGCTAACGCCATGAGATGAAATCACATAATTTTTATCAAGGAATAGTATTGATAAGCTAATAACAAAAGGATTTAGCACTTCATATGTTCGCAATTCCTCAACATAACTTGTGATCTCGGCAACACTTACCCTCTTTGTATCAATTTTATTATTCTGCATATAAGTAAGTTCACGTATCCAAGATGAATTAGTTAGCTTAACTGCCAAAGTGTTCAAATCATCAATTCGCATATCAATATCTGATCCTATATTTTCTAGAATCTCACTATGATATTGGGTCACCTCTTGGTCAATTTGCTTTTCCAGCTTATTATAGTATGCAGTACCAAATAAAACTATGGGGGAATAAAGTGATAAGAAGAAAATTATAAAAAAGTAAGTAAAGCTTCCTTTCCTTATGCGTGACCACTTTTTATGCATCTTCTCCAACATTCACACATCCTTTGCATTCATCTGGTGAAATTAACTGTTGAATCCAACTTAGGAGGCAGCTGGATTTGTCTAACAATTCTGACATTTAAGACGGGTTTTAACATTGTCAAGAAAGGATTAATACTACTATATATTAGTTCTACAAAGTGTGTTATATTCCTTTATTAATACCAAAAACGGTTCCTATTACGTTGCAGTAACAAGAACCGTCATCAACATCACATTTTCTGTTTTATCAAAAGCTTGTTTTGCTACAGCTCATTTTCGTTAATTGAGCTTTTTACTCCAATGGTCATTTAGAAATTGCTAAGTAGATACTTCTCAGCCTCGGCGCACCATAGCCCGTTATTCTCTTCCACTATCTGGGCTAGTCGTGCAAATCGCGGATCGGTTTTTCCCTTCTCCTTAAAATCGTCTATGGCTGTCAATTCTAGATTTATGTTGGTATATACCAGCTTCTTGCCACCTGGAATGTTTGGCAGATTCAAGGTGGTATCCACTACACAATCAAGTCCACCTATGTGGGTAATCATTGAAGCGGGATTGATTAGCCCCTTGGCCATCATATCAAGGGATTCTCTAAGATCATCGGTGTTGCCCCCACTGGTTCCTACTATGTGGGTGGAAGCGTAGTGTACATTGTAGAAGTTAAAGTTGGCCTTGAAGTTGGGATCTGTAGGCCCTGCAAAGAAATTGAGACATCCGTCTCTACCCAAGATGGCATCTCCTTGCTCTATAAGTGCCTTAACAGGTGCGTATACGAATACATCGTCATATCCCTTACCTTGGGTATAGGACATAAGATGGGCTACTGGATCTTCCAGCTTACCAGTGTTTACATAGTGAAGTTCAACACCATTTTTAGCAGCCTGCTCCACTGTAATAACTTGTTTTGCCCTCTCCAATCTTGCTTCGTCAATATCCGTAACTACCAAAAGCTTAGGCCTTCTATCACAGTTGATGGCATAATCGATGGCTCCTAATCCCATAGGACCAACACCGGCTAGTATAGCCATATTGCCACCTTCCACTATGCCCATATTGTGGTGATATTTTCCTGGTTCGGTATGATAGCTGGCATGGAAGGCTCCCACTATACAGGACATGGGCTCAGCGAGAGAACCGTAGAAAAATGCATCTCCATCGTACTCTAGCAGTGAACCGGTCTCCATGACTTCGTTGGGTATTATAATGTGGGTAGCAGCTCCGCCAATGTAGCGATAGGAGTATCCCGGTGAATCCAGGCTGCCTTTGTAATTGAGTGCAGGCTGGATGGTAAACTTCTGACCTGGCTTAAATTGGTCCTGCCACTTTTTACCTACTTCTAAAATAATGCCGCATAGCTCATGGCCAATCATAACGGGATTTTCAGCTACATCCTTGGGAACTCTCTTGTGGTTGGCTCCTTGTATAGCCGCCTTGTAGGAAGACATACATACGCTATCAGAAATTACCTGGGCTAAGATTTCGTCCTCCTTGATAGGTGGAAGATCAAATTCCTCAAGGCGCAGATCCTTTACACCGTACAATCTAACCGCTTTTGTTTTCATTTTAGACCTCCATAAATATATTATATAAGGGTTACTGACGCGTTTTGCGCAGCTTTCTTAACCATATCGGGCAGTTCTTTCTCGCAGATTAATATATCAATATCCTCCAGCCTAGCAAAGGTATAGGGCAAGCTTTTATCCAGTTTACTGGTGTCCATCAATAGGATTTTGTGCCTGGCCTTTTCAATAACGGCTTTTTTCAGTTGGCATTCATTGAAATTGCCACAGGTGAATCCGCTATCCATGGAAAAGCTGGAAGATGCTATAAAAGCTATATCTATATTTATATCCTTTAAAAATTCCAAGGCATATATTCCCGAAGTGCACAGGTTGTGCCTATTGAGCTGCCCACCTATAAGGGTAACGTTGGACTTGGAATTTTTGCTGATCTCCATTCCTATATTGGGACCGCTGGTTATGATGGAGAACTCCTCGTCGGGCAAGATCTTGGCTAAACACATCATGGTAGTACCCGAATCGATAAACACCGAACGCCCAGTCTCAGCGTATCGGACCGCCTTCTTGGCTATCTTTATCTTGGCTTCCATATTAACGGTAGCTCTTTGGCTATATACATCTTCGATGGAATTTGAAGAGTGAGATATCTTTCTGGCACCACCGCGAATACGTATTATATCGCCTTGGTTCTCAAGGTATATCAAGTCCCGCCTTAAGGTCATGGATGACACCTCTGGAAACATCTCCTCCAGTTCCTTAAGCCGTACCTCTCCTTTTTCCTGAATATAGCCATTTATAGCTTCACGTCTGTTCACATGCAACCAAATCACTTCCCAATATTTTTTGTATTATGTTATTATGTTATATAGTATGTTTTGATGTATGCTATGTTAAATATAGTATATTTAACGGACAAATATAACATATATTTCACATTATGAACATATATTATCACATATAATGGTATTAGTCAATGTATTCTTCGAGTCTTAATGTACACCAATATACCAGATATTCATTAATACGATAATGAAGTATTGCAACCTTAATCATAAATGGTTCAAGATATTGTTTGTCTATTCTATAACTATAATGGCTGTTTCCCCTATATCCACCCAACCATGTATAAATTTGGCCAGACTGGTGTAATTTCTGATACACATATGGGATTGGGGGGTGGTACCAATAGAATGAAGGAATTCACGCATACCAGGATCTATCCGACTACCATTCTCTATCTTGAATTTCACTGGAACTCCATGGATGTATCCTCCTCCTGAAAAACGAACAGCATAGGGGGCATATCCGTCTATAATGGTGGTACCGTCCTTGTAATAGAGAAACCGATCCTTTTTTTCAATAGCCATATAGTATCCAAGGGGTGTTACAAAGGAGTAAGGTCCATTCCTGCCGGTTGTGGACAATCCATAGGCTATCAAGGTCCATTTACCGTCTATCAGCTCAAAGACACCCTGGTTTTGATACCTGCGATCCACTATTATCGCCTTTTTAAATTCCTTTAGGGAGTTTTTTGTATTTACATATTTATCCTGTACCCAATACTCCCCATCAAGGCCTATAGCCTTTACCTTGGTAAAACCATCTTTTTTCTCTAAAACTTGTAGCAATGTGCCATCGGGAATATATCGAAATTTAGATGATTTGTCCGGTTCTTCATATCCAGCGGCGCTTTGGCTCCTTTTGTTTCCATAGGGGTCCTTGGTTTTACCCCCGATTTTTGGCGGTATACCGTTTCTATTCTTATAATTGCTTATATGTGCCAAGGTATTCAAAGAGGAGAATGACTCCAGCTCTGCAATAGCTTCTGCCATCTTTTGAAACTGAAAATGCCTGACTTCTGCCAGGGCAGAAAAGATAAACCCTGTTTTTAGCTCTTCATCCTCATACCATTCCACCTGGTACCAGGAGTCACTATCCCACTGCTCAAGGTATTCCCCTTTTATCTCAGCTACTAGGGCTATCCTCTCCATAGTTCCTACTTTACCTATTACGCTGCTGTCTGTACTTGGCATTTGCCGAATATTTGAGCTTTTGAGCATTAATAGATAATCATAGCTGATTGGGTACTTATCATATTTTAGGTCTACTGGTATGTCCTCGGGCAATCTGGTATTAAAGGCTTCAATTACATCAAGGCCATTTTCAGTTTCTTCATCTTTCTCTTCATTTTCCTCCTTTATTTCAGTATTCGCCTCATCTACCTCATCTATATAATGCTCTTTATCATTATCCATTTCATCAATATCATCTAGAGCATCATCCTTGTCATGTGTTTCATGGTTATCGTCTTCATCGGACTTATCTATCCCATCTATCTCATCCACTATTTCTGATTCCCCTTGGTATATTATATCATCATCTGGATGTGGAGCATCTGTTTCATCTTTATCTTGCTCTTCTATCCATGTTTGAGGTGATATCCATTGAAATATGGGCACCTGGCTACAAGCTACCAGGCCTATCATAAGTGTAAAGGCCA
>JAWLDD010000219.1:0-4846 GCA_041686815.1 Candidatus Atribacteria bacterium
TTAAACCTATTTACCAAAGATCTATCTTTCATTTGTACACCTACCTTTGTGGATATAATAGAATTAAGCTGCTATATCCCTATTATCTTATCCAAATGATGAGTTTATATTTATCCATTTGAACTGTTAACAGTAAATATACTTTATTATTTTGCCGAGTTCTGATAGAATAATCATGAAATTATTACACCAAAAGGAGGCAAAAATGAAAGAGCTGAAACCAGAAGTAGTTGCATATCTAAAACGAATTGGTTACGATGGTCCATTGGACAGGAGCGCTGAAGCCTTAGCTAGAATCCAAGAGTGCCACCTGCATACCATACCCTATGAGAATTTCGATATAATGGCTAGAATACCTCTCTCCTTAGAGATTCCTGACCTAATAGACAAGATAATATACCGACGACGTGGTGGCTATTGTTTCGAGTTAAATGCCTTATACAAATGGCTGCTTGAAGAGTTAGGTTATCCTGTAATTAGCTTGTTTTCTAGGTTTTGGCGTGATGAGCCTAATGCCCCTCCCAAGAGAAGACATCATGTCTTAAAGGTTGAAGCAGAAGGGGAATGGTATTTATGTGATGTAGGAGTAGGTGGTATCGTTCCTAGACGTCCGATAAAAATGGTAGAAAAACTAGAACACCATCAAGGCGATGAGAGCTATCGTTTAGAAAAGGACAGTTATTTCGGTTGGGTTTTATGTGAACTAAAAGCTGGAAAATGGGAATGGCTATATTCATTTACTGAAGAACCACAACTACCTAAGGACTTTATTATGGCCACATATTGGTGCGAAAACTCACCGGATTCGATCTTTATAGATGATGCGATGGTAGCGGTACGAACCAAAGAAGGCAGAAACACCATCTCGGGAAAAGAGTTTAGGATCTATACAGCAGATGGAGTTCAAACCTTTATCCCCAATTCCAAAGAGGAATATTGCGAAAGTGTAAAGAAATATTTCGGCATAGACATCTCATCTATTGTTGATCGCATATATCGTTGAGTATCTTTGATAAAATAATTAGTTCTATAATGCATTATTACCTTAACTGATATATACACTGGAGGTTTAAAGTTGAAGATCCTTTTTATTTCAGATATACATGGATCCCTGTACTATGCAAAGAGGGGAATAGAGGCTTTTTATCGTGAAAATGCACACTATATTGTACTATTGGGCGATGTGATGTATCATGGTCCTAGAAATCCACTGCCCGAGGATTATAATCCTGGGGAAGTGGCCAAACTCTTAAACAATTATGCAGATAGAATAATAGCTGTGAGAGGCAATTGTGACAGTGAAGTTGATCAGATACTACTGAATTTCCCCATTACTGCTGAGTATTCTACTGTATTAAACAAGGATAGACGTTTTTTTATAACTCATGGTCATCTATACAATGAAGACAATATACTCAAGTTAAGTAAGGGTGACGTGTTGATTTATGGCCATACTCATATAAACAAAATAAAAAAAGAAGACGATACTTATATAATCAACTTGGCATCAATTACGCTGCCAAAAGAAAACAACCCTCATTCCTATGGTATTCTTGAAGATGATATATTCACTATTAAGGATATCGATGGGAATATTCGCCATATAGTTAACTTTAGCTAGCTTAATTTAAAAAGGTATCAGCTACGGTTTGATAGCTGATACCTTTTATTATTCAAACAGCTGAGCTGCCCTCTCCATATTTTCGATTACATTAACAGAGAAAGGACATCTGTCTTCACAGTTTCCACAAGCAATGCATTCGGATGCTTTGTGAGAAGCTGTATCATATTGCTCTCTAATTCTTGATGGGATATTTTCTACATCTAGACTTGCAACATCTAGTAATCTTGTTATGGCTGCGATATCAATCTGTGAGGGACAAGGCAAGCAATGATTACAATACATACATTTTGCGTTTAGGGTGCCTTTATAGCTCTTTACTGCTTGGCTATAATCTTTTTCCTCGTCTGTTAGATTGAGATAATTTACAGCTTCTACAACTTCTTCTCGACTCTTACATCCAATGAGAGTACTTACGACTGCAGGACGTGTTAAAGCATAATGAATGCACTGTCCCACCGTTAACGGTTGGGAAAAAGGTGAAAAGTCGGGAGATAGCAGTTTACCTGCTCCTAAAGTTTTCATCGTAGTAATGGCTACTCCGCGATTCTCACATAGTTCATAAAGGCGAGCTCTTTTTGGATCAATACCCCTAAATTGAATATTATCTAGGTTATCACCTATAACGGAAGGAATATAAACATCTGTTGGTAACATATCATAGGCAAGGTTTGTACTAAACATAAGCAGCTCTATAGTTCCAGTTTCTACAATCCTAGCAGCCATCTCAGGATTATGCGAACTTGCACCAATAGCTCGGATTTTACCTTCTTCTTTAAGTTTTTGGACATATGTAATATAGTCGGTTTCGAAAACACCTTTAAAATCCTCTTCGGTATCAATAAAAAACATCATGCCTAAATCAATATAATCTGTATTAAAGCTACGCAATAGATTCTCAAAATATTTGCGGCAAGTAGGTACGTCGCGTGTCCTATCATACTGTTGTCTTAGATCCACCGATCCTATATGACCTTGGATTAATACTTTATCTCTTCTTCCTTTGAGAGCTTTAGATATGTTCTCTCTAACAGTTGTTCCTGGCATAAATACGTCGATGATATTGATATCATGCTCTAAAGCTGCATCTATTACCTCTTCACATACTTCATAAGGTCGGTTGTCTAGGTGTTCAGCACCCAGACCGATAATACTGGCAGACATACCGGTCTTTCCGATTGGTCTATAGATCATTCTTATTCCTCCAATTAATTATTTTTAGTATTACATGGGAAAAAATAACTTTGGATATGCGATATTATTATATTATAGGAAGTAAATATTATCAAATAAAAATGTTGACATTAACGTTACGTAAAGGTGTATAGTTATATCTAGAGGTGTTGGATACATGGAATATACAGTAAAAGATTTAAGCAGACTGGCAGGTGTTAGTACAAGAACTCTAAGGTATTACGATGAAATTGGGATACTAAAACCATTTAGAATCAATTCATCAGGGTATCGTATCTATGGACAAAAGGAGGTTGATCTACTACAGCAAATTTTGTTTTATAGGGAGCTTGGTGTTAATTTGAAAAAAATAAAGGAGATTATATCTGATCCTTCATTTGATATAGACTCCACACTTATTGAGCATCGCAAAGAGCTCCTAAGAAAAAGGAATCAGCTGGATCTATTGATATCCAATATTGACAAAACAATAGCTTCAAGAGAAGGGAGAATAAAAATGAGTAATAAGGAAAAATTCGAAGGTTTTAAACAGAAGATGATTGAAGAGAACGAAAAGAAATATGGCAAGGAAACTAGAGAAAGGTATGGAGAAGAAGCAGTCAATAAGTCTAACCAAAAATTATTGGGAATGACCGAAGAGGAGTATACCAAATGGCAAGAACTTAGCACCGAGATTATGGATACTCTAAAAGATGCCTTTGCAACTGGGGATCCAGCTAGCGGTATAGCTCAAAGGGCAGCTGAATTACATCGTCAATGGTTAAGTTTTACATGGGATAAATACAGCAAGGAGGCCCATGCAGGATTAGCCCAGATGTATGTAGATGATGAAAGATTTAGGGCATATTATGATAAAGATCAGCCAGGCTTAGCTAAATTTCTTAGAGATGCAATTTTTATTTATACAGGTATGGAAAGCAGCAGCAAATAGTGTTATGATATAGGCAGATTAGCTAAGTAATCGTGCTACAATATTGTAAAGTTTGAATTATGTTGAGAAGAGTTATAATAATTATAACTCTTTAATTTTCGGTTTTCTTTATAGACAACAAATGTGGGAGAAAAATTAACACCAGATATTCCCAGGGAAATAGGATGCCGAATCAAAGACATTTTTCTAATATTGGAGCACTTATAATGCTCTTAGTGAGATAATGGTAGATCAGAAAGCGAGTAATTTATTCTTAGGGGGGTAAATATGCACTGCAATTGTATGAACCGGGAAGGAAAAATGTGCATCGAGCTCGTCCCAATATTCTCCAATTTAACTTATGATGAAATGATGGAAATTGCCAGGATAACTACAGATAGAGTTTATGATAAAAATGAAATGATTTATATGGCAGGGGACAAAGGGGAGAAGCTCTATGTTATACATCAAGGCAAAGTAAAGATATCGAGACTTTCTGATACAGGGAAGGAACAGGTGATAAGGATATTGGGACCAGGAGAATTTATGGGTGAGTTATCATTGTTTAGTCATAGTTATCTTAAGGATAATGCTGAAGCTTTGGAAGATACCACCGTGTGTATCATTGATGCTCAAGAGATAAAAACTCTTATGTTGAAGTATCCAACCATAGCCTTCAAAGTATTGGAGGAACTTAGCAGGAGACTAGAGCATGTCGAGAATCTTATAGAGAACATCAATCTACATGGGGTGGAGCGAAGATTAGCCGAGACCCTGCTAAGTATGGCCGATGATCAAAGGGAAATTATACTTAAGATGAACAGAAAGGACTTGGCTTCTCATCTGGGTATGAGCAGAGAAACACTAAGTCGCAAACTTACTTCCTTTCAAGACCAAGGATTAATAAAGCTGGTTGGTCATAAAAAGATAGTGATTCTTGATAGAGAGGCTCTTATGGAGATCGAATAATTTCATGAACTCTAAACTCGATATAACATAATTGACGATTTTTCTATTTTTATGATATAATGAGTCAAATTTTGCTGTATGAGGCCCAAACTGGATAAATTTCTTTGTTTGGGTCTATTATATTTATAGGAGAAGATAAGATTGAAGAATAG
>JAWLDD010000220.1:0-4845 GCA_041686815.1 Candidatus Atribacteria bacterium
TGTATGTATTGATTGTGGGGCGTGTGCTGATGTTTGCCCTGTAGATGCTCCTCAACCCGAGTAATGCTTTGAAAGTAGTAAATGATACATTATTACCATGGAGGCTGTTAACAGGTTAAGGTTAACAGCTTTTCTAGTTGGTGTTTATAGTACTTAAGCACTAAATGTTCAGGAGCGGCTATAAAATTTCACATTATAGGGAGGATTTCGACAAGGAATATCGAAATAAGTAAGGTGAGGAATAACTAAAGAGGGTGGTCGAAAATGTTGAGGAGATTTCTGGCAGTTGTAGTAGGCATCATGGTCTGTATCAACCTACTGTGGATTCCCCCGGTACAAGGTGCAGTCGACTATAGTATTGTTCGAGTAAGGTTATCCTCTCTGGGAGCACCAAAGAGTGTAAATATAACTGTGGATGGCCATTACGGAATACCTCAAATAGATAAAAATAATGTTTTGACCAAGGGAAGCTATACGGTGCGAATTCAATCGGGTAAGCTGGTTTTGGATGACAAAACCGGTTCTAAAACCGTATCCACTACCTTGGGAAGCAGTTTTACCTTCAAACGATATCAAGGTTCTGAGCCAAATCGTTTGAAAATTGGAAGCTATTATTATTTGGGAGATATGGAGGTACGCCTAGATGGTGGTTCCATCCAATTGGTCAACCATATCCATTTGGAAACCTATCTTTATGGTGTTGTTCCCTATGAAGTTTCCAATAGTTGGCCTATTGAGGTCCAAAAAGCTCAGGCTGTGGCAGCTCGTACATATGCCGTTAGCAATATGGGCAAAAGCAACTATTTTGATGTTCATGACACAGAGATGAGTCAGGTTTATAGGGGATATAATTCAAGTCATACAAATTCCATAAAGGCGGTTAACGATACCTTTGGACAAGTGCTTAAGTATGGCAATGGATTTGCTGGTACCTATTATTCATCCAGCAATGGCGGAATGATTGAGTCCACTGAAAACTTATGGGGCAGTAAACTAGCATATTCCCAAGTAAAACCTGATGAGTATGACATAAAAAACCAGGCTAATCCCAATCGCAGTTGGGAAGTCACTTACAGCAAGAAATCTGTTAATTCTGCTTTGCTGACCCGATTGGATTTCAAAGGAGCTTTAGCTAAGCAAGGCTTGAAGGAATCGGATATAGAAAATCTTGAGATAAAATCTATGGATTTCAAGTATAACAGCAGCAATAGAGCGGATTCAGGAACTATAGTATTTACAATGAATAAGAAATCCGACGGACAAGAACCAGAGGGAGAGCCTACTGAGCCTGAGGTGGTAACTATATCATTCTCCCTTAACAAAGGAAACATACGTAGTATCTTGGGTCTAAAGAGTTTGCTGTTCAAGGTAGTGGATAATGGTGATAAATTTGTTCTGCAAGGAAGTGGATATGGCCATGGAATCGGTATGAGCCAATATGGAGCTCAACAAATGGCCAAGGAAGGTAAATCCTACAAGGACATTCTGGCCTTTTATTATCCAAATACCAATCTCACTACTCTGAGCATTAGCAAGGATAAGGGAGGGGACCCCAAACCTCAAAATCCCAGTGATCCCAAGCCCGATCCAGACCCGGATCCCGGATCCGATCCGAATCCAGGTAGCGGTAAGGAGCCGCAATATGCTAGGGTAAACGTATCTTCTTCTACTAACCTCAACCTGCGGCAAGGTCCGGGGACAAATTATAAGATAATAGGAAAATTAAGCCGGGGAACCCGTGTTGAGGTATTGGATCGAAGCGGAGCCTGGTATAAGATAAAGACAGGAAGCACACAGGGCTATGTGCATGGCGATTATATCGTACTAGAGGACGATACACCTCCTCCTACACAGGGACAGGATCCTAAACCCAATGTACCAGAAGACCCTGCTCCACCTCCAGCCGATGACAGACGCTATGGTACTGTTACCGTATCAGCATTGAACGTGAGAAGTGGTCCCAGCACCAAGAACCACAAGGTAGGAATGGTGACCAAGGGAACCAAACTAACTATAGTGGAAAGCCAAAACGGATGGTACAAGATAATCTTCAATGGAAAGGATGCCTATGTCCACGGCGACTACGTAAAGCTTGACAGCACAAGCAATCCAGCGCCTTCACAGCCATCACCAGGAACGGTTATTGGCAAGGCCACAGTTAATTGCTCAGTACTAAATGTAAGAAGCGGAGCTGGAACCGGATACAAGAAGATCGGCAGCCTTACCAGAAACCAACAGGTAGAGCTTCTAGAGAAGACAGGTTCATGGTATAAGATAAAGTATGGCAGTGGTACAGGTTATGTTCACGGAGACTATCTAAAGCTTAACAATACAAGCAATCCAGCACCTACACAACCATCACCAGGAACGGTTATCGGCAAGGCCACAGTTAATTGCTCAGTACTAAATGTAAGAAGTGGAGCTGGAACCGGATACAAGAAGATCGGCAGCCTTACCAGAAACCAACAGGTAGAGCTTCTAGAGAAGACAGGTTCATGGTATAAGATAAAGTACGGTAGTGGTACTGGTTATGTTCATGGAGACTATTTGAAGATGGCATCCAGTGGAGAAAGCAATAGAGGAACCCAGCAGCGTACAGGTGTGGTAGATGCATCAGCTTTGAACGTACGAACCGGACCTGGTACTAATTACAGCAGGGTAGGACTATTGTATAGAGGTGCTAAGGTTACCATAGTAGGAGAGAGTGGCGGATGGTATAAGATTCAAAGCGGTTCTGTCACTGGATATGTATCAAAGACATATATAAAGTAACGGAAAAATTTAGACTAACTAAACTAAAAAAGACTTCTGCAGCCAAGAGCTGTAGAAGTCTTTTCTTGTAGAGCTTGTTTTATTTCAGAGTCAATCTTTAGTAACCTTTTTATATAAGAAGTCATGGAGCAACTGAGTATTTTTCTCCAAATCAGGTACGTATACTGCCATACCTCTAATGGTTTGACTTTTATAAGTGTCATTGGCAGGTACTCTATATTGATAGATTTTCTTATCCTTCATGCCTAGCACAGAAGTGCCAAGTGAAATTATTTCGGAAGCGGGGATATTGGTGTCCATATAAGGAATAATAGCGGCTATCAGATCCGGAAGCTTTAGTGGGTTTATGGATTTCATCTTGCTGAATATTTGAATCATTACCCTTCGCTGTCTTTCGGTACGCTCTGAATCACCATTGCCAACCTTTCTAATCCTTGCATAAGCAACTGCCTGTTTACCATCTAAAGTTTGAGGCCCTGATTTGGTTATCTTGGGCGAAGTCCTTTTTTGCTTATCAAGTTCGTTTAGCTCCGTTATTACAGAGTTTATATGTTTTATTTCTTTTTCTTTAACATCGATCTGAACGCCTCCTATAGCGTTAATAATCTCCTCCAGTCCAAAAAAATCAACAGTTACATATCGTGTAATGTTCAAATTGAAGTTTTTGTTGATGGTCTGCATGGCTAGCCTAGGTCCACCAAAGGAATAGGCAGCGTTGATCCTGTTATCCTTTCTGCCTGGTATGGGTACGTAGAGGTCTCTCATAATAGAGGTAAGCTTTAGTTGACCATTCTCTTTATCCAAAGTGGCTATCATAATGGCGTCGGATCGACCGTTTTCATTTCGATTACGCCTATCAGAGCCCAATAAGAGGATGTTGACAGCTCCGGTCTCCCTTTCTGTGGGAGCTTCATCGGGTACTCCAAAGTCATCAGGATCTCCTTCCCAATTATCATTGGTATCCCCAATAACCAAATCCTGAGCATTGGTTATAGCATCGATAATCTTATATATATAGCCACCAATTCCGATTAGCACCACCAGAAGTACAGCTAATACCCCTACTAAAAATTTTTTCATGATAATTCCTCCGTTAATCACGTAATTATGATATCACTCAAAGCCTATATAATATCCAATATCTATTAATAGCAAAAATGCACTTAGTATATTATTCTACAAAAATACACATTCGTCAATAGAGTATAAAAAAGTAAAGGCTTATTGATACAAAAGTAATAAATGGACACAGGAGAAATCATTTTCATAAAAGGATTAAAACTACTAAATAATATATGCCTAAGCAATGGTTTATGGTATAATTCTATTTCATATGATACATTTGTACAACTGTACTGCAAGTTGATTTTGGAAGGGGATAAAGATTTGACCTATAAACTTAAAAGATATATATGGATCTGTCCGGTATTGTGGATGATTATCATCTTTTTATTTTCCCATCAACCAGGGAATCAATCCGCCCATTTGAGCGGAAGCTTAACTCAATTCCTTGTTAGGTTCTTTGAAATCATAAGTATTGAACTTGATTGGATAAGGCTGCACAGCATGATTAGGGTATTGGCTCATTTTACTATATTCTTTGTTCTGGGTCTATTGTGGTATATTACCCTTAGAATTAGAAATATGCCCATTGGACGTGCCGCTATCACGGCATTTTGTATTTCCTTGGGTTATGCCCTATTCGATGAAATACATCAATTCTTTGTTCCCGGCAGGGCTTGTGATATCAAGGATGTGATGGTGGACAGCGTAGGGTCAGGCATTGCAATAACCATAAGCTGGATATTAGATGTTTACAAATTTTAGTTGGGGGGTATTATTAATTTAATTTCACATCTTTAGAAAGGATGAAATTCATGGACTATATAGTATATTTTATAACGGTTTTCTTTCAGGGCATAGCATCCTTTCTGTCTCCCTGTGTTTTGCCTTTAATACCGGCATACCTAACCTATATGACAGGGCAATCCATAGAGATAATGATGCATGATAGAAAAGCCCATAGAGCATTGATCATTAACTCCCTAGCGTTCATACTAGGATTTTCCTTGG
>JAWLDD010000221.1:0-4828 GCA_041686815.1 Candidatus Atribacteria bacterium
GCTTAGATTAACCTCCTTTTGACCTCCAGACACAATATTTCCTATGGATTCAAAGCTCCCAAAAGGTGTATAGATTATTACATCTTCCAAGGGATAAGGGGTATTGTTAGTAACTGTTCCTCTTACCTTGCCATCTTCATAGAATAACTCTCCCTTTATATCCCCAAATGCTGTATCTAACTCCCTAAAGGTAAAAGTGCGCATAGTCCACACGTTGGAATCATAGAGAGTAATAGAAGAGGGGTTCACTTGAGATATCCTAGCCAACACCCTTTTTTGGTGTTGCTCTTGGGCATTTGGATAGTGCATATCATCAAATCCACCCTCTCCAAATAGGCTTAAAAAGCTATCTCCATCCACACTGACTTCATAGTCACCTCTACGGGGAATAAAAATACCAGCATATGTATCGATGTCGGCTTTAGCATTATCATTAAGCCTTATGGTTGAAACAGTATTTACTATAATTTCACTACCCTTCTGCCAATAACCCATAGCATATATTCCTATTGAAAACAGAATTACTAATGCTGGTATGGTAAACCAAGCCCACTCCCTTTTGTCGAATTTCTTTAGGATTATATAGTTGATGGGTCCTACTACCAAAAGATAACCAAGTAGTATGATAATTAGATTGGTAAAGGAAGGTAGATCTAAAGCCTTGATAGCACCTAGAGCTTCACGAAGCTGATAGTTGGATCCATAATGGTGATTTACATTAATATCTAGTGCAATATTAGGGTCCCTAAGTGCTGTTACCACATCAGCATTAAGGCTGTTTACAAGAATTGTTTCCCACAAACTCTTATTGCCCTGCCAACTTATAAATGGCTCCAATCCTAAGTCAAATTCAGATAGGAAAATCATACCTTTACCTTTTTGCAACATCCACACTATCCCCTGGCCATTTTCGTCCATGAATTTTTTACCATCCACAGGGGAAAGCCTTGCCATGTTTAGCTCTATATTATCCATATCAGGTATGGGCTCTGTTTGATAGATTTCGCCTATTTGAGCATCTATGATAGTAGGTGTAAAACCCGACAGAGTTTTTGTAGCATTGGGTCCAGTGCCAATAATAAGGATGCCCCCATTATTTACCCATTGGTCAAGCACTAGTAGCTGCTTATGAGTAAGCATAGAGGTATCAACGTTATTTATAACTATCATAGTAAAGTTGTCCATAACCAGGATATTGTCTGGAATTTCATCGGTTTTGACTTGAACAGTATCATGACTCGAAAAAATACTGCCTTCACCTAAGGTGCGCCACCAATAGCTAAGAGCTGGCTTATCATCGGTTATTACACCGATCAGATACTTGTTCAGAGTCATGGGAGCTAAATTCTTTACCTCTAAAGATTTGATGGTCCTATCACCTTGCTTAAGATCTATTTTGAGCTGCTTTTGAATGGTGTTGATTTGTGCATGTAAGACAAAGCGTTTTTTGGAATCCTTAGCTATTACAGCAGGTCTAGTATAGGATATAGCTGTGTCAGAGTCATGATTGACTATTACTTCAATATAACCATCTATATCCTGACTCAAGTTTTCTATTTCAACGGTTATGGGTGTCCAGGCACCCAAGCGATAATGACCGTCAAAACCAATCTTAGCTTCCATGGTTATATCTTCTTGTGTTGATTGTGCCTGCTCACCCTCAGCCATTATCCCTAAAGGTATAACAATAGAAATGATCATAAGAATAATAATCGCTATCCACTTCTTTTTCTCCATGCTGAATGTCACCCTCTGAATTCTTACTTATAGCAAGAGTATATCATCATTGGGACATATAAAAAAGGAAAAATCAGTGAACAAATCTTAACTTTTCCTTAATATTCTAATTTGCTTATGTAGCTTTCTTTATATATTTATTAAAAAACCGCAGCTACCTTGTTCTAGCTGCGGTTCATTACAGATCATTTGAGTTTTTGAGTATTATTGCGAGTTAACAGCTTAATTATCTCTACGATAAGCAGTGGTGCTACGGATAGTCCTGCTACTATAAGCCATTGCTGCCCATTTAACGCCACTACCTTGAATATCTTAGATAGAACTGGTATGGAGATAACGGAAATCTGAAGCAGTGCCGAAAGAGCTACAGCTCCCAATAGCTTTGTATTGGTAAACAAGCCTACTTTAAATGCAGATTTAGTATTTGATCTGACATTAAAAACATGGGTAAGCTGACTCAGTGCTAAAACTGCAAAGGACATGGTGCGTCCGGTAGTCACATCTACGCCCTGGCCTATGACAAAAGCTGTCAATGCCAACAATCCTACCATAGCTCCTTGATACATAATTCTGCTGATCAAGGCTGCATCGAATATACCCCTGTTTGGATCCCTAGGTTTTTGGTCCATTATATCCTTTTCTGCTGGGTCCACACCCAATGCTAGAGCGGGTAAACTATCGGTAACTAAATTTACCCATAGGATGTGTATAGGCAATAAAGGTTCTTCCCAATTTAACATGGTAGCGATAAACAACAACAGTATTTCTCCAACATTGCAGGAAAGGAGAAACTGTATTGATTTTAGGATGTTGGCGAATATGATTCGCCCTTCCTCTACCGCCGATACCACAGTGCTAAAGTTGTCATCGGTCAGTACCATATCTGCTGCTTCCTTGGCAACATCTGTGCCCACTATTCCCATAGCAGCACCTATATCCGCTCTTTTAAGAGCAGGTGCGTCGTTAACACCGTCTCCTGTCATGGCAACGATTTGTCCCCATTGTTGCCATGCCCTGACAATCCTTACCTTATGCTCAGGGGCAACCCTGGCATATACAGAAATTTGCTTAACCCTTTCTTTCAGTTGTTCATCATCCATAGCTTCCAGTTCCGTCCCGGTTATAGCTTCATCCTTTTCTTCAAGAATACCGAGCTCCTTTGCTATAGCAACCGCTGTTATCTTGTGGTCACCAGTAATCATAACCGGCTTGATACCTGCTCGTTTGCACAGTCTGACAGCTTCTTTAGCCTCTTCCCTTGGAGGGTCTATCATGCCCATAAGCCCTACTAAGATTAGTTCATCTTCCAACTGATCTTCATTATCTTGGTCTGGTATTTCATCTATGTCCTTATATGCCATTGCTAAAACTCTAAGGGCTTTGGAAGCCATCTCTTCATTAGCCCTTTGGATATCAGCAATATGTTGCTGGGTTAAAGATTCTAAATTTCCGTCTAATAAGATCTTGTTGCATTTATTCAACAGTTCATCGGTAGCGCCTTTTGTAAATACACGGAATCCTTTATCCATCCTATGTACCGTCGTCATAAGCTTGCGTTCGGAATCAAAGGGTATTTCATATACCCTCTTTAAGTCTTGGTCTAAAGTTCTTTTATCCAGCCCATACTTAAGTCCCAAATCCACTAAAGCCGTTTCAGTAGGGTCTCCTATTGTTTCTGGCCCTTTCTCTGCTTCTCTGATTTGGGTGTCATTGCACAGAACACCAGTTGTTATAAGCAACTGAAGATGGTGATTATCATCATGATTTCCATCATCTACATCCCTAAACCCATTGTTAAAATATAATTGTTTCACAGTCATCTTGTTCTGAGTTAAGGTACCGGTCTTATCGGAGCATATAACTGTAGCGCTGCCCAAGGTCTCTACGGCAGGCAGTTTTCGTATAATGGCATTTCGTTTAGCCATACGCTGTACCCCAATGGCCAATACTATGGTTACTATGGCAGGCAGTCCTTCCGGTATGGCAGCTACTGCTAAGCTAACGGAAGTAAAGAACATGGCGAAAATATCCTTGCCGTATAAGACTCCTACCACAAAAATCAGTCCGCAAATGCCTAGGGCGGCTATGCCCAAAATCTTACCTAGAGATTCTAATCGTTTCTGAAGCGGGGTCTTTACTCCTTCTTCAGATTGTATCATCTGAGCGATCCTTCCCATCTGGGTAGACATACCAGTCTCTACAACAATTCCCGCTCCCCTACCATATGTTACGATACTACCGGAGTAAGCCATGTTAATTCTATCCCCTAGAGGAATGTCTTCCTCTTGTAATGACTTATTGCCATCCTTATCTACGGGAACTGATTCCCCTGTCAGGGCAGCTTCTTCAATCTTCAAATTGGTGGTTTCCATAAGCCTTATATCCGCAGGTACAAAATCACCAGTTTCCAATACTACTATGTCTCCGGGAACCAGATTCCCTGCGTCAATAACATCGGGTTTCCCATCCCTTCTTACCTTTGCGTGGGGGGCTGACATCCTTTTTAGAGCCGCTAAGGATTCTTCTGCTTTGTTTTCCTGTACTACCCCCAAAACTGCGTTCAAAAGAACTATTAGCAATATGATGATTGCATCAGTTGTTTCGCCTAATACCCCGGATACAACTGCAGCGATTATAAGGATTATAACCATGAAATCCTTAAATTGTTCAATTAGCATGTTCCATATGGACTTTCTGCCTTTTTGCTCCAGTTCATTGGGTCCGTATTGGTCTAACCGTTTAGCTGCTTCCTGCTGGGATAACCCTTTCTCAAAAGAGGTTTCTAGTGCTTTTTCTACCTCTTCTAATGATTTTGTATGCCAAATCAATTTATTCATATCCTCGATTTCTCCTCTTTATCCAATGAGATTCTACTTCTAATGTATAAATTTAGTCTTTCCACACAGCTAAAAATAATATCCTACATCCTTTTAGAGTCTTTTTTCTTCTTTACCTTGGCATAGGTACTATCTTTTTTTATTGACATAAACACAAAATAATCATCTATATTCCAAATCTTAACACCTCCAAATATGGAGGTAAGCTTTTCCTATACCACAACTCCCTCTTAGTTACCATAAACATCTTGCCA
>JAWLDD010000222.1:0-2149 GCA_041686815.1 Candidatus Atribacteria bacterium
ACCGCCTATACCGGATCCTAATATAACGCCAAAGCGCTCTGAATCTATATTATTAGCATCAAGTCCAGCATTTTCCATAGCCATATTGCTAGCTGCTATGGCAAATTGGGTAAACCTGTCCATCCTTCTGGCTTCTTTACGTTCAATATAGTCATAAGGATTAAAATCTTTTACCAATGCTGCCATCTGAGTTGGAAAACACTCTACATCGAATTTATCTATTTTGTCTATTCCATTTTTGCCTTGTTTCAATGCATCCCAAAAAATATCTACATTGTTACCTAAAGGGGTTATCGCTCCCATTCCTGTTATTACCACTCTTTTTGGCATAGAGACCTCCCCGATGCTATTTATGCATCTGTAAAATAGAAATATATATGATATAATTGCTTACACTTGGATGTAATCAGCATAAAAGCTAAATATAAATATAGATAGATGGTGAGCCTTCTATAAAGAAGGCTCCAACCCATCATTTAGCCATTAGGAATGGCTATTAATGTAGTTGATAACATCGCCAACAGTTGAGATCTTTTCTGCTTCCTCATCAGGAATTTCCATATCAAACTCCTCTTCTAAAGCCATAATAAGTTCTACAATATCCAGCGAATCTGCTCCTAAATCATCAATAAATGAAGCCTCCATAGTTACCTCGTCAGCGTCTATACCTAGCTGCTCAACAATAATTTCTTTAACTTTATCGAAACTCATCCATTACACCTCCTTTCAAAGGCTATGCAATATATTATAAACAATATATTGTATGATATGATATTACATTAGCATTCCACCGTCAACATTAATAACTTGACCAGTGATATAAGAACTATAATCTGATGCTAAGAATGCAACCAAATTAGCTACATCCTCGGGATTCCCATACCTTCCTAAGGGAATTCTGGTTAACAATTCCTTCTTAACTCCATCGGATAATACGCTGGTCATATCGGTATCGATAAATCCGGGAGCTACCACGTTTACCAGCACATTGCGAGATGCTAGCTCCTTGGCCACAGATTTTGAAAACCCAATTATACCAGCCTTGGCTGCAGCGTAGTTGGCCTGGCCTGCATTGCCGGCTATTCCTGTCACCGATGAAATATTTATTATTCTGCCTCTGCGCTTTTTCATCATGATCTTGGAGGCAGCCTTGGTACAGTTATATACACCTTTTAAGTTTATATCCATAACCTTATCCCAGTCTTCCTCTTTCATCCTCATTAAAAGACCATCCCGGGTAATACCGGCATTGTTGACCAGAATATCTAGGGTTCCCCATTTTTCCACTATTTCCCCTATTATTTTATCCACCGACTCAGCATTGGATACGTCTCCGGCTATGGCTATAGCTTGCCCACCGTTATCCTCTATGGCTTTAACAACTTCCTTAGCAGCTTCTGCACTAGAAGAATAATTTACAGCTACTGCCGCTCCTAGCTTGGCTAGACACATGGCTATTGCCTTGCCAATTCCTCTGGAAGCCCCTGTAACAAGGGCAACTTTGCCTGATAAGTCCATAACTAACCCTCCAGTCCCTTCAATGTTTTTTCCAATGATGGTATATCCTCAACGTTATAACCTTGAATATCCCGAGATATCTTCTTTAGGAATCCATTCAAAGCTTTACCCGGTCCTACCTCTATAAATGTATTCACACCTTGGCTCATCATATATCGAACGCTTTCTTCCCATTTAACGGGACTGCTAACTTGGAGCACCAGGTTTTTCTCAATAATAGCTGGATCATCCTCACATCTAGCATAGACATTAGAAACCACTGGTATTGCTGGTCTTTTTATCTCAACCTTTTTCAGTTCTTCCTTTAGTTTGATACCTGCTGGCTCCAGTAAAGGGGAATGAAAGGGAGCACTTACGGGCAGCATCAAAGCTCTTTTGGCACCCATATCCTTTGCCAAGTCACATGCCTTTTCTACAGCTGCTTTATGCCCAGATATCACTACCTGGCCAGGACAGTTGTAATTGGCTGGTATGACAGTGCCATGGTTTTGTGCCATATTGCAGCACTCTTCCACCTTGTCAGTAGACAGCCCGATTATGGCAGCCATTGCTCCCACTCCAATGGGTACTGCTTGCTGCATGAATTGCCCTCTCTTTCGTACAAGGGGAATTGCATCCTCAACCTCCATAG
>JAWLDD010000222.1:2159-4809 GCA_041686815.1 Candidatus Atribacteria bacterium
TCTCCCAGGCTTAGACCTGCTGTTATCTCAGGAGTATAACCATGCTCTTTTAAGGCCAACATGGCAGCTATGCTTACCAATAATATGGCAGGCTGTGTATTTTCAGTCTTCATTAACTCTTCTTCTGGCCCAATAAAGCATAGGTTTGTTATATCTTCACCTAAAATTTCATTTGCTCTCATAAATAGATCTTTTACGCTATCAAAGCTCTCATAGAGCTCTTTACCCATACCAACGTACTGTGCGCCTTGGCCAGGAAAAATAAAACCAATCTTTCTCATGATCTTCTCCTCTAATATGCCCATTTCATCAAAGCTGATGCCCAAGTCAATCCACCGCCAAAGCCTACCATAACTATGTTGTGTCCTTTAGTGATGGTGCCACTTCTTACGGCTTGATCCAAGGCTACAGGTATTGAAGCTGCAGACATATTGCCATAGCGATCTAGGTTAACAAAGACTTTTTCTCTGTCTAGCTTTAGCCTCTTTCTGGCAGCGTCTATGATCCTCATATTAGCCTGATGGGGCACCAAGTAATCTACATCTTCACTAGTTAGTCCTGCCATTCTTACGGCTTCCTCTGACGCAGATGCCATGATGCGGACAGCAAACTTAAATACCTCGCTGCCATCCATGTAGATATAGTGAAGTCTTTGCTCTACTGTCTCCAAGGATGCTGGCTTTCGGGATCCTCCTGCCTCTACCTTTAAGAGATCGCCACCGCTGCCATCAGCTCCCATATGCTGAGACAATATGCCGTATCCCTCATCCACCCTGCCTACGACTACTGCTCCTGCACCGTCACCAAAGAGAATACATGTATTTCTGTCACTCCAATCGGTGAATTTGCTCAAGCACTCTGCTCCGATGACCAGAATATTCTTATAAATACCCGATGCTATAAACTGGTTTGCTGTTATCATACCATATATAAACCCTGAGCAAGCTGCATTTAGGTCAAATGCAGCTGCATTTGTTGCCTCGATATTATGCTGGACAATACAGGCAGTAGAGGGTACGTTGCTATCAGGAGTTATCGTTGCCACTAATATTAAATCAATATCCTCTGGACATATCCCTGCACTTTCAATAGCTCTTTTGGCGGCAATACTAGCCATATCCGAAGTAGCCATGTCAACATCGGCTATACGCCTCTCCCTTATACCAGTTCGTGTCACAATCCATTCATCGGTTGTTTCTACGATTCTCTCTAGATCTTTATTGGTTACTATATTATCCGGGATATAACTGCCAGTGCCAATGATACCCCCATTAAATAATTGCCCCATACTATACCTCCTAGCTGTCCTCTAAGATATTGTTTCGAATATTATCCAGGACTTGCTGATCTATAAACCGCTTACCTTGTCGTATAGCATTTTTGATTGCCCTGGCATCTGAGCTGCCATGAGCCTTTATAATGCCTCCATTTATACCTAGGAGTGGAGCTCCTCCATGCTCTGCATAATCCATGGAATCCTTTAGTCCCTTTAAGCTGGGTTTCAACAACAAAGCTCCTATTTTAGGTACAAAGCCTTTGGTGAACTCCTCTTTCATGATTCCAAATAAATTGGACGCAAGTCCTTCGGTCAATTTCAATATTATATTACCTGTAAAACCGTCGCACACAACAATATCCACTATTCCAGCAGGTATATCCCTTGCTTCTACATTTCCGAAAAAGTTTATATTCCTTTGCTCTTTTAACCGGGAATAGGCAGCCTTTGTAAGTTCATTGCCCTTGCCTTCCTCAGTACCTATGTTTACCAAACCAACGGAAGGTTTTTTTCTACCTAGTACCTGTTCCATATATACAGAACCCATGATGGCAAATTGGACTAGGTTTTCAGGCTTGCAATCTGCATTAGCTCCAGCATCTATTAAGAGTACTGGTTTTTTTCGTGTAGGAATAAGTGGAGCCAATGCAGGCCTACCAATCCCCTTAAGTCTGCCTACTTTGAGAAGTCCCCCTGCCATAAGCGCTCCAGTGCTGCCTGCGGATATGAATACGCTACCTGGCTCTTGTCTTAGCATTTCAAAAGCCTTTACCATAGAAGAATCCTTCTTTCGCTTAATAGCAGTTACAGGGGTCTCATCAGGCTCTATTACTTCGCTGGCATTTACTATCTCAAAAAGCTCTAAAGATACACCTAATGCCCTTAGATGTTCTTTTATAACATCCTCACGACCTACCAAGGTTAGGTCAACCTTGTATTCATTGACTGCATCAATGCATCCTTTCAATATTTCAACTGGGGCGTGATCTCCTCCCATTGCATCTACGATTATTTTCATAACTCATTGCCTCCCGATACATTATCCGTTCCTTCGGATCCTATGGATACCAAGATAAACTTGCCTCTAAAGGCTTCCTCCTGTCGTACTCTAATCTTTACCCACACAAAATACTTATTACCTCTCTGACGGACCACTTCAGCTTTTGCAACCAATTTATCTCCAGCATAGATTGGTACCTTATATTTGATATTGGCCACTCCCGTTAGGGCTACTCTGGCGTCGATTACAGCTAAAGCCAGGGACTCGGCCTGAGCAAATATGTAATGACCTCGAACTACCCTTGATCGTTCGAATACCATGTCATCAGTGGTGTTGAGGATGGATATACCGCTTTTACCCAGTTCAATATCGAC
>JAWLDD010000223.1:0-4720 GCA_041686815.1 Candidatus Atribacteria bacterium
TCACCATAGTATGTATAGTATCGAGCGGAAGTATAAGTTTTTTTGTTTTAGACAACATTTATGAGGCATCTACCACTCTTATGGTTTCCAAAACCCGTGACGACCAATCTAACAACCTACAGTACAACGACATCTTAATGAACCAGAAACTGGTAAAAACTTATAGCGAGATAGTTAAAAGCGACAGAGTACTGGAGAAGGTAGTTGAAAAGCTGGGACTTGATATGACTAGCAATGACCTCCGATCCAAAGTCAATGTTAGTTCTGTATCCGATACCGAGATTATCCGTATAACCGTCGAGGATACTGACCCAAACTTTGCCACAGAGCTGGCTAACTCCATTGCAGTGGTATTTATGGGGGAGATAGGTAGCATCATGAAGATGGACAACGTCCAGTTTATAGATCCAGCTAAAGTCCCTTCAAGCCCTGTTAAACCCAGACCCGCGCTTAATATCGCCATAGCAACTGTGCTGGGGATAATGGTCTCGGTATTTGTAATATTCTTGGTGGAATATTTTGACAACACCATAAAAACTATAGACGACGTAGAAAACCATTTGGGCCTGCCGGTGTTGGGCAGCATACCTATATTTCACGAGTAGCTAGGAGGTACAACATGGCGTATACAAAAGGGCTAATAGACAATAAGGATATAAAGTCACCAATAGTAGAGGCCTACAAGACCTTGAGGACCAACATACAGTTTTCCATGCCCGATGGCGGACCCAAAACCATGCTAATAACCAGCAGTACCCCAGGGGAAGGTAAAACCACTACAGTAGCAAACCTCGCTATCACCATAGCCCAATCCAATAAAAGGGTGCTATTGGTGGATGCAGATCTTAGAAAGTCCTCACTCCACAGGATATTTGAGATTTCCAATCTAAAGGGGCTAACCAATATACTGGCGGAGAATGTAGACTACAGGGAGATTGTGAAATCCAATGTAGTTGACAATCTAGATATAATCACAGCAGGACCAAAACCGCCAAATCCATCGGAGCTTCTAGGCTCTAGTAGGGCGAGGGATTTTATAGAAGAAGCCAAGGAAGAATATGATTATGTCATATTCGATACTCCTCCTGCTTTGGCAGTAACCGATTCCTCAATACTGGCGTCTCTGGTTGATGGCGTTGTAATAGTAGCAGCCTATGGACAAGCCACTTTTGACGGAGCAGCCCAAACCAAAGCCCAGCTGGAGAGGGTTGATGCTAAGATACTAGGAGTAATCCTCAATCGCATACCAGCATCCCAAGCCAGTGAGCATTACTACTATTATTACTATGAAGAGGATGCTTCAGGCACTACTATCCGTACCAAATCTAAAAGAAGATCAAGGGTTAGAGGTTGATATGGTTGATATGCATTCTCACATCCTGTGGGATATAGATGATGGGGCAGAGTCTCTTGAGCAGTCACTATCCATGGCTGCTATAGCCGTAGAGCAAGGGATAGACACCACAGTAGTTACACCCCACTGTATCGATGAGGAGAATTTGGAAAGCTTTGCACGAAAGGTATTAGAAAAGTGCCAGAAATTGCAACAGGCTATAGACCAAAGGGATATTCCACTAAACATAGTACCTGGTACTGAAGTTTATATGGATCCTAGTATCCTGGAAATGCCGGGCTTGGACAAGCTAACTATCGGGAATACAAATTACATATTAGTAGAGATGCCCATGGGGGAGGTACCCCGCTACGCAGAGGATTTTCTCTATCACCTGCAGCTAAAGGGATATACACCTATAATCGCTCATCCTGAAAGAAATCGACAGATAATAGAGGAACCGAATATTTTGGCTAGATTTATTGATATGGGGTCTCTTACCCAGATCAATACCGGTAGTATATCCGGCTTTTTTGGATCTATCGTCCAGCAAACTGCAGAGATTCTACTTACCCATAACATGGGACACCTGCTGGGCACCGATGCTCACTCAGACCGAAGAAGAGGGCCCTATATGAAACAGGCAGTTGAGCTTCTGTATGAGTGGTTGGGTCAAAGTAGAGCAGATAATATAATCCATAAAAATCCAAAGACGATACTAGAGGTAGATGTTTTAGCAGTAGATCCACCCACTAAGTACCGTCCAAGGAAGAGGCTTTTTAATTTTTTAAAAAGGTAAATTTATCATTTTTTGGGCATAGCACCCAAAGTATAAATTCAAAAGGATATCGGTGCTGTTTCGGCGCTCCGATAAGTCTGAGGATGTTATACTTATTTTTTAAGCTCACCTTATAAGGCGGGAGGGCATACTATGCCCAATTTTATTTACACTAAAATTTTACATAACTGGTTAATACATGTCTATAGGACAAAAGTCATAATTTACTTAGCATTTCAGTTTAATAACGATATACTTAATTCAATAACTTAAATGTATAAAACATATACTTTACTTTGATTAGGAGAGTAATAAATGAAGATGTTTATACCTTTTCTGGTATCTTTTATAATTTCAGTTGCAATAATGCCTGTAATTATGAAGTATGCAAAAAAGCATGATATTGTTGACAAACCGGATGAAAGGAAGATACATAAAAAGCCCATTCCATTATTGGGTGGGCTGGGAATGTTGATAGCTTTTATTATACCATTGTTAGTCTTTGCTACTGATATCTATAGAGCATTGATGATAACTCTAAGCCTAGTTTTGATTACCATCCTTGGCATATTAGATGATATATACGATATAAGGGCAAACAAAAAGCTTGCTGTTCAACTGATATGCACAACTATAATAGTTATAGCTGGAATAAAAATAGATTTTGCACGTTTTATTATATCCAATCTATTTCTAGCCAATATCATTGACATTATTATTAGCTTTTTGTGGATTATCGGTATAACTAATGCAATAAATCTTGTGGATGGCTTAGATGGGCTTGCCGGAGGAGTTTCTTTAATATCTGCAATCGGTTTTTGGATAGTAGGTGCAATATCAAAGGGAAATTCTGTTGTTCTACTAGCATCTTTACTGGCTGGTTCTGTATTAGGATTTCTTTTTTACAACTTCAACCCAGCTAGAATCTTCATGGGAGATGCAGGAAGCACATTTTTGGGATTATGCCTTGCTATAATTGCTCTCCTTATCCCTAAGTATTCAGTGGATAAATCGTCATTATATGCGCCTATATTAATCCTTGCTCTACCAATTTTTGAAACTGGGGTTTCAATACTAAGAAGATCTTTTATGAAACAGAATATCCTAACTGCGGATAAACAACATTTACACCATAAATTGTTGGATATGGGTTTTAGCCAAAAGATGGCAGTTGGCATTATATATGCACTATCAATATTCTCAATGATTTTAGGTGTAGTAGTCTATAACACTAAGCAACATAAGTTAGGAATAGTGTTTATAATCATATATATGCTATATGGTATAGGAATTAGTGTTAAAGGAGCAATAGAAGGAGAAACTATTGCACAAATAGCAGCAACAAAAGATAGAGAATAAACCATAGTTATATTGAATAATAGGCTATAGATTAAAGGTTTTGCACTTTGCAAACAGTTAATTTAAGGAATCTATTGAGATGCATAATCTAGAATTATGACTTAATATATGATCATGTGCAAAATCTTCTATACTGTACATAGTTTTCCGTAGTTAGAATAGCAGAATACTACAATAAAGCAAAATAAAGAAACATAATAAATGTAAAAAATACAGAGTTAAGAAAATTATTGGAAATGCTGCAAGCATTTATGATAAGGAGAAAGTCATGAGGGATAAACAAAAGGATCGTAGAAAACTATGCTTAATATCTTCGTCTGGAGGACATTATGAACAGCTAAAAATGTTAGCTCCACTGTCTATAAACAATGATACATTTTGGGTAACAGAAGGAACTGATTATGCTTGTGATGCTGATTATTACTTAATACAAACAGGTTTAAAAGATAAACTATTTCCTATTAAGATGATATTTAATCTTATCAAGACGTTCAGAATATGGTTTATAGAAAGGCCAGACTATGTGATAACAACTGGTACTATGATAGCTTTACCTATGGCTTTTTTGGCTAAAATTTTGCGCAAAAAACTTATTTATATAGAAACTTTTTCAAGAGTATATGATGGGACTAGGACAGGAAAGCTCATGTACAAATATGCAGACTTGTTTATAATTCAGTGGGAATCATTAAAAAAAGTATATCCTGAAGCTGTTTATGGAGGGAGTATATATTGATTTTTGTATGTGTAGGATCAAGAGAATATCAATTTAATAGACTACTTTCAAAGCTAGATGAATTAATTGCAGAAGGGAAGAGAAAGGATACGATTTTTGCTCAAATAGGAAAATCCGATTACTTACCAAAGAACTATAATTATGAAAGATTTATACCAGCTGATAAATTCAAAGAATATCAATATAATGCAGATTTGATTATCTCGCATGGTGGGACAGGTGCGTTAATAGGTGCTTTAAAAATGGGGAAACATATAATAGCAGTACCAAGATTGGCTAAGTTCGGCGAGCATATAGATGATCATCAAATACAAGTTTCAAAAGTGTTAGCTGAGGAAGGATACCTTCGTTGTGTAATAGATATAGACGAATTATATGGAGCCATTAAGCTGTCTAAAATTTCTCCGATATCTAAAAAATATAATAAACCTTCTAACGTTATATCACTTATAGAACATTTTATAAGTAGTGATCTTAACAGAAAAAAGAACGAAACTAGAATTTTTGTATAGTA
>JAWLDD010000224.1:0-4711 GCA_041686815.1 Candidatus Atribacteria bacterium
TATTGGGTATCAAGGATATGTTCTTATCTCAAGTGGCTCAGGTGGTTATCCAAGAATCGAGAGAAGCATATCCTGAATTAGAAGAGAAAAAGGAATATATTCTAAAGGTAATCCAAATCGAAGAGCAACGATTCAACGAGACTATCGATCAAGGTTTGTCCATACTAAAGGATTATATATCTGACATGAAGGATCAAAATAAAACTGTCCTTGATGGTGAAAGATCCTTTAGACTATACGATACCTACGGATTTCCTCTTGATCTGACCAAGGAGATTTTAGAGGAGCAGGGCTTGACTGTAGATGAAGAGGCTTTCGACCAACAAATGAAACAACAGCGAGAAAGGGCTAGAGCTGCACGCCATGAGACCGACTATATGGGAGCAGATGACCCTATCTACAAGCTTCTGAAAGCTGATGATGTTACAGAATTTAAAGGATACGATGTCCTCAATACCAAGAGCAAGATCATGGCTATAATAAAGGATAATCAACGGGTTCAATCTGCTAATCCTGGGGATCAGGTAATGATAGTGCTGGATCAAACTCCCTTCTATGCAGAGAGCGGAGGACAGATAGGTGATAAAGGAGTGCTGGAAAATGATATGGTCAAAGTGGATATAGAGGATGTTTCCAAGGCATATGGTGACCATATTCTTCACAAGGGCAGGGTTTTATCGGGAGTGATCAGTGTGAACGATGAAGTGGACGCCAAGGTGGATAAGGAAACCAGAATATCTACAGCACGAAACCATTCTACTACTCACCTACTTCACAAGGCCTTACGTCAGGTTCTGGGCGCTCACGTAGAACAGGCTGGTTCGCTGGTTACGCCTTCGAGACTTCGCTTTGACTTCTCTCACTTTGCACCATTATCTGCTGAGGAGTTGGAAAAGGTAGAGAAGATAGTCAATGATAAGATTATGGAAGGAATGGCTGTCGAGACTTTGGAAACCACATATGATCAAGCCAAGGAGTTAGGAGCTATAGCATTATTTGGCGAGAAATATGATGATATAGTAAGGGTTGTTAAGATGGGAGACTTCAGCATTGAATTATGCGGAGGCACCCATCTAGCCAATACAGGTCAGGCAGGATTATTTAAGATTATAAGCGAGACTGGAATAGCAGCAGGGGTTCGAAGAATTGAAGCTGTCACTGGAGAAGGTGCACGTAGATGGATTGAGGATTTAAACAATCTAGTCCATGATGTATCGGAGACCCTCAAGACAAACCCCAGTGGCCTTGCTCAAAAAGCAGAAGGATTGGTACAACAGGTAAAGGATTATGAGCAAGAGATCCAGCGGCTTAAAAGGCAACTGGCTCAAGGGACTATTGATGCTTTGATATCCAAAAAGGAAGTCCTAGGAGAGGTATCCTTTATAACTGGAGTCATCGATGGTCAAGATATGAATAGCCTACGTGAAATAAGTGATACCCTAAGGGATAAGCTCAAGTCCGGTGTAGTAGTTTTAGCTTCTAATAATCAAGGTAAGGTTAACCTGATTGCCGCTGCAACCAAGGATGTAGTGAGCAAAGGAGTTCATGCTGGTAATCTTATAAGGGAGATAGCTAAAATTACTGGTGGAGGCGGAGGTGGACGTCCCGATATGGCCCAGGCTGGAGGAAAAGATCCTTCGATGATACAGAAAGCACTAGATCAAGTAAGGGTTTTGCTAGGCCAACAATTGGGTATCTAATAACAAGGGTTATACCTGGTTTATCCATGGTTACATCAAACTAAATTATGAGGGGAGAAGGATGTCCTATGAATAGAGATCTGCAGGAAACCATGAAGTTTAGTATTGATAAGGAGTATACTAAAACTCCTAAGGAGATTTTACTTAAGGTATACGAAGCGCTGCAGGAGAAAGGGTACGATCCAGTAAATCAAATAGTTGGTTACCTAATATCCGGAGATCCCACTTATATTACCAGTCATCAAAATGCACGGGCTTTGATTCGTCGATTGGAGAGGGATGAACTGTTGGAGGAATTAATATTACACTATATTGAATCAAACCGTAAGTAGCAATGGAAAGAAGGCAGAATTTGAAAGATGGTATATAACACTTTAGGAAGCACCGGGATAAAGGTTTCACAGCTTTGTTTTGGCTCCCTGACTATAGGACCACTTCAGAAGAACCTACCTATTAAGGAAGGGGCTGACCTAATAATAAGAGCTGCTCAACTAGGCGTTAACTTTATAGACACTGCCGATCTGTATGACACCTATCCCTATATTAAAAAAGCTTTAAAGCAATATCCGGATATGGTGGTATCCAGCAAATCCTATGCTTATGATGTAAAGACTGCCGAAGAAACTCTGAATAGAGCCCTTCGGGAAATAGATAGAGATTATATCGACCTTTTTCTCTTGCATGAGCAGGAAGGGCCTCTCACCCTAAAAGGGCATTGGGAGGCCATTGAATATCTGATTAAGTGTAAGGAGAAGGGGTTAGTAAGAGGTATAGGAATATCAACCCATTATGTGGCTGGTGTAAAAGCTGCTGCTATTACCCCGGAAATCGATGTGGTACATCCCATAATAAACTATAAGGGAGTTGGTATTGTAGATGGCACCCTAGCAGAGATGGAAGAAGTCATATCCTTGGCTTGGCATAACGGAAAAGGCATTTATGCCATGAAATCTTTAGGAGGAGGTCATCTAATACCAAACCTACAGGATGCCTTTGACTATATATTGAAATTTCCCTATCTCCATTCCATAGCTATAGGAATGCAGAGGATTGAAGAGGTTGAATTCAATGTTGGTATCTTTAACGGAGATAGTACCGTTAGTGAGAAGTTGGATGCCTTGAAAGAATATAAAAGAAATCTTTTTATTCAGGATTGGTGCACTGGTTGTGGAAGATGTGTAAGACGCTGCCAACAACAAGCTCTAAGCATAGGTAAAGATGGGAAATCCCATGTGGATACTGAAAAATGTATCTTGTGTGGATATTGTGGTTCGGTATGCAAGGATTTAGCTATCAAGGTCATCTAGTAAACGAGTATAAAAGCTAAGTCCATGTCACAGATTATAGTAGGAGGGACTAAAGTTTTGAGAATTTTAGCAATGGATGTAGGAGACAAGAGGATAGGTATGGCTATAAGCGATGTTATGGGTTGGACTGCTCAAGGTATTGAAACCCTTGAGAGGAAAAACCTGAAATACGATATGGAACAGATTGCCAAAACTATAGCTCTTTACAATCCAGAAAAACTGGTTTTAGGCCTTCCTAGAAATATGAATGGTACCATTGGACCTCAAGGGCAAAAGGTGAAGGAGTTTGGTCAACAGTTAAAATCAGAGGTTTTTCAAGGAGAAATTGTATATTGGGACGAAAGACTGACATCGGTTTTTGCCAATCGTATTATGATAGACGCTGATATTAGCAGGAAAAAAAGAAAAAAAAGCGTTGATAGGATGGCAGCGGTTTTTATCCTGCAAAGCTACTTAGACTATCTTAGTAATCAGAGAAAAGGAGAGTAAAAATATGGATGAGCAAAATAATATCGTTGAATTGGTGGATGAGGAAGGCAATACATTGTCCTTTGAGTATCTAATGACCATTGACTATGGAGAGAATGAATACGTTGTCCTAGCGCCAATGGAACCATCTAGAGAAAGCCAAGAAGACTTAGATGGGGACGAAGTCGTAATCCTCAGGGTAGAGCAGGATGAAAATGATGATGATATATATGTAAGCATTGAGGATGAAGAAGAACTGGACGATGTCTTTGATGCTTTTAGTCAAATTATAGCACAAGAGGAAGATTAGAACTCCTAAGGGAGTTCTTTTTTTATGAAAAAAGTACTATGGAAAGTTATGGATTGATGTTGTATAATGAAAACAGTTACGTCATTTTTCGATATATATTTTAATTGGATAAAGGATTTTAGAATCTTTTGACGAATTATAGATGAAAGGATTTACAGCCTTCGCAACTTATGTCTCCATGTGGATATAAAGGATTTCTTTATAAGGAGTGGTCGTTATGTTGAGCAGAATATTTTCAAACACCAAAGTATTGGAGAAAGCTCTTGACGCTGCATGGCTGAGAAATCAAGCCATTTCTCATAATATCGCCAACGTAGATACACCAGGCTATAAGAAAAAAGAGGTTACCTTTGAACAAGAGCTTGCTGCTGCTCTCGCAGGAAATAGCTTCAATGGTAAGCAGACAAGGAGCAAACACATTCCTATAGGGAAAGCATCAATAGATGATATTGAAGCGGAGGTAGTAGAAATAGAGTCTACCAAGATGAGAGTTGACGATAACAATGTGGACATTGATGCTGAGATGGCTGCATTAGCTACCAATACTATTCTACATCACGCTCTAGTTCAAAAAATGAATGGTGAGCTATACAGACTGAAAAGTATAATTAATGAAGGGAGACGGTAGTTTATGTTCAGGTCAATGGAGATCAGTGCTTCCGGTATGACGGTTCAGCGTCTGAGAATGGATGTCATTGCACAAAATGTAGCCAATATGAATACTACTCGAACTGCAAATGGAGGACCTTACCGTCGCAGGTTGGTATATGTCCAGGAAGATATGGAGACCAAACCATTTTCCCATTACCTACAAAACAGTACTAAAGCATTTGCCGGTAGGGGAATAAGAGCTACTAGGATAGTGGAAGACGCTACCCCTTTCAAACGAGTACATGATCCCGGGCATCCTGATGCTGATGAAGAGG
>JAWLDD010000225.1:0-4694 GCA_041686815.1 Candidatus Atribacteria bacterium
TTTGGTATTTGTGTTGCAACTATATTTTAACCGAGGTAGAGCCTTGGCTCAACTTATTTTTCTTTTTACACCATTATACGGACTTAATCTTGACCAATCCATAAAGTTTCATTTTCAATGATGGTAATATCAGCAGATATGTATCGATTTTAGAAAATTTATGTAATGATGTGATATACACCTTTAACACAATTTTAGACACATTTGTAGTTTATAACTGCCCTCTATAGTACATTTGTACTGCCACTAAGTGTTGATTTTTTATAGATACACATGTGTGACCTTGATAGTTCTCTATACCTATATAACTACCTCCATAGTCCTAGATGCTGTATACTTTAGTACCAGATATGTTCTTATGACCTAGCAAAATTGTATGTGTATGGCAAAGATGCGATTAACATTGAAATATAGTGCATAACTATTGTATAATAAACCTATTATTCACGGGTATGAATTTAACTCGTTGAACCAGTACATCCTATAAAAATAGCTATTGAAGGTTTATTGTTATTTGTCACTATTCAATAGCTTATTATGTATTTGCCTATAACTGTTTGCTAGCACTAGATACTAAGTTATAACTATCAGTAACGAAATTGAAAGGGGAATGAAGATGTCAGAACAGATCAGACAAATTGCCATGCGCATAAAGGAATTGAGGGAGATCTACGGTTTGACGATCGAAGAACTAGCCCAAGAACTAAAGATTGAACCCGACGTTTATCGTACATACGAAGAAGGTGAGACAGATATTCCTGTAAGCGTTCTATATCAAATAGCAAACCGCTTTAATGTAGAGCTTACAGCCATTCTAACGGGTGATGAACCAAAGCTTAGCATATATTCATTGGTGCGCAAAGGCAAAGGCATCAAAGTGGATAGACGGAAGGAGTATGAATATCAAAGTCTAGCCTACAACTTTGCCCATAAGAAGGCAGAACCTTTCCTGGTCACTGTAAAGCCTGATTCGCCCGATGCTCCTATAGCCCAAAACTCCCACATTGGCCAAGAGTTTAATTATGTGTTGGAAGGCACCCTAAAGATACTTATTGGTGGCCATGAAGTTGTTTTGGAAGAAGGAGATTGCATTTTCTATGATTCCAGCCATAAACACGGTATGAAAGCACTAAACAATAAACCAGCTAAATTTCTTGCGGTGATCATGTAAGGAGGACTCATTTTTATGTTAACTAACTTTGTAGATAAGGAATTTAATTCGTACCAGGATTTCTTTGAAAACTTCGAAATAAAGGTACCTGAAAACTTTAACTTCGCCTATGATGTTGTAGATCATCTGGCCAGCCTTAAGCCAGATGAAACTGCCATAGTATGGTACAACGATCAAGGTGAGACCAAACTTTTCAATTTTAAGGATTTGAAGTACTATAGCGATAAGGCAGCCAATTTCTTTAAGGATGCAGGGATTAAAAAAGGTGATCCCGTCATGCTCATATTAAAAAGAAGGTATGAATTTTGGTTTTGCCTATTGGCCCTTCATAAACTAGGTGCCATTGCCATCCCGGCTACCCACCTGTTAACAACCAAGGATATTGTTTACAGAAACAATGCCGCCGATGTAAAGATGATAGTTGCTGTCAATGAAGAAGAAGTCATAAAGCACATCGAGGATTCTGAAGAAGAATCCCCCTCCCTTTCCACCAAAGTGTTGATCGGTGGCTGTAAAGAAGGTTGGTTGGATTTTGATTCCTTAATGGAAAAAGCCGAGGGCGTATTCCATAGGCCTACAGGTAAAGAGGCAACCACCAATGAGGATATTTCTCTCATGTACTTTACTTCTGGCACCACTGGTTATCCAAAGATGGTCCAGCACAACTTCACATATCCCCTTGGTCATATCATAACAGCTAAGTACTGGCAAAATGTAACCGAGGGAGGTCTTCACCTGACCATTGCAGACACCGGCTGGGCTAAGGCCATGTGGGGTAAGATATACGGTCAGTGGATTAGCGGAAGTGCTATCTTTGTATATGATTATGAGAAGTTTGTACCACAAAAGATGTTGGAGACCATTGAAAAGTTTAAAATAACTACATTCTGCGCACCCCCGACCATATATAGGTTTTTGATCAAAGAGGATTTCTCTAACTATGACCTATCATCCCTGAAATATTGCGTTGTAGCTGGTGAGCCATTGAATCCAGAAGTATACCATCAATTCTATAAAAGGACAGGCTTGAAGCTTATGGAAGGCTATGGACAAACCGAACTGACCATTACTATAGCTACCTTCCCCTGGATGGAACCCAAACCTGGCTCTATGGGAAAACCCGCTCCCGGTTATGACGTAGATATTATTGATGAAGAAGGAAACTCCTGCGGCATAGGTGAAGAGGGGCAGATTATCATTCGGACGGACAAGAGAAAGCCCATGGGAATGTTTGACGGATATTATAGGGATGAAGAGATGACCAAGAAGGTTTGGAATGATGGAATCTACTACACAGGCGATATGGCTTGGCGTGATGAAGATGGATATTATTGGTTTGTTGGAAGAGCTGACGATGTTATCAAGAGTTCTGGCTACCGGATAGGACCTTTTGAAGTGGAAAGTGCACTCATTGAACATCCTGCTGTGTTGGAATGTGCTATAACAGCTGTTCCCGATGAAATCCGTGGTCAAGTAGTCAAAGCTACGATAGTATTAGCTAAAGGCTATACAGCTAGCGATGAACTAAAGGTAGAGCTACAAGATCATGTAAAGAGAGTAACCGCTCCTTATAAGTATCCTAGAATCATAGATTTTGTGGACGAGCTGCCCAAGACTATCAGCGGCAAGATCCGCAGAGTGGAGATCAGGGAGCAAGATCACAAATAGTCAACTATATAATTACTATAAGTATAACAAGATGGAAATATGTCTCCCACTACAATAAGTGGTATGTTTTTATTCATAATGATAAAAAATATCAAACGGTAGAATCTCGACATTCTACCGTTTGACATTACTATCCCATAATAACTCAGTCCATTTTTTAACACAGATGCCGTCATCACGGCAGGAGAAGGTAAATAGAGTATCATCCTCTTTGCTGAACAATTCCCTGGTTACCACCACATCCCCGGTTAAGTCTCTTTTATAGGTTTCCACTATTATATAGTCCGTTTCTTCTATAGGAGTCAGCTTATCTGGCACCTGTCCGGGTGAATATTCTCTACTAGACAGAATAGAGCTGTTTTTATCCATCTGCAAGATGACAATTCTCTCCGGTGGCAGCATTACTTCAATTGAAATTTTAACTGAGGTGCTAACCTCTTTATTTTTGCCGTTTTCTCTAGTTGTTGAAGTTTCTTCTAAGGTTTGTGAGAAAGCAGCCCCTTCTGCCTGGACACCGCTCATACTGATACCTTGCCCGCTCATAGCATAGACCCTACCATCGGGGCTTTGATAGACTGGGTTAATATAATGACTCTTCCTGTTCCCTATAGATGATATGTATATGGTCCCCTCCAAGGTGATCTTATCTTCATTATCACCTCTAAATAATCCCGTTTGACCATCGCTGATAGCTTCATCAGATCCACTAGTAACATAACTTTCCCTACCATCTGCTTCAGGAATAGTGGCAACAAAGTATGATACTCCTGAAACATCCTCAAAAACATACTCTTCCGTATAGATTTTTTCACCGGTATCCTCGTTAGTCAATACCCGCTCCTTTAGTTTTGCGTATAATCGGCCTTCATATGGTTTGGCAGAATCATCTATTACAATACCACCACCTGATATCTTACCAATATTGTCCTCAAGATACCTTTCAAAATCAAACAGGTCAAGATATTCAGTGGTGATAAAAGCTCCTATAAGTCTGTCATCATTCACCCATTCACCTGCGCCTTCAAGAGCCAGCTGACACCCGGATAGGCTTACCCCTAATATCACAATCAACAATGCAATTAATCCTTTAATCCTCATCGTCATCCTCCAGATTCCCATCGAATTTTAGAATGTCCCCTACATCACATTTTAGGTACCAACAAATTTTATTGATAGTTTTAAACCGAACGCCTTTTGCCTTGCCGCTACGAAGGATGGAGAGATTGGCTTCGGTGATTCCCACCAGGGCACTCAGTTCCTTTGAGGTCATTCCCCGGGCTTTGAGGACTTCCTCAAGATGTACTTTAATTGCCATATATCCACCTCATATAATGCTATCGTTGTCTTCTTTGAGTGCTTTGCTTTCCGCCACAAAACGGGAAAGAAGTAGCGATCCCACTATAAACGCTATGGAAAAGATAGGTATTTCCACTGAACTGTTGACGTTTAAAATTATTTTTGAAAAGATTAATTGCAAGATATTATACGCAACGTTAGTTAATACAGTAATTGTTAATGCAGCCTTGCATATTTTAGATAGATTTTCTGTCGCAGTAACCGTTTCTGCGGAATACCGATCTAATGTCAGCTCATGTAACAAGGTAATCCCGGCAAAGACAACAAAAATATTCAGTATAAATGGTATATTGTCCACCACAAACTGCAATACCAAAAACACGTAGCTAGCTCCTAGCAGGTGTTCATTTCCTACGTTACCCTCGCGAAGAGCCACAAAAGAATCGATCAATCGGCTAGTACCCACACCAAAAATTATATAGACAAATAGTGCATTGAACAATCCAAGTAGTATCACCATGTATTTTTGTAGTCGTTGTGTATCACTTGAAAATAACAG
>JAWLDD010000226.1:0-4685 GCA_041686815.1 Candidatus Atribacteria bacterium
ATAATAACGGGGTGAATAAATGGTCCTTAGTATTTTTTGATAACCCTTTAACAATTCACGGTATTTCATTTTAGGAATAAAGTTAATAGTAAAATCGGTATTATTTCCACTGGGATATCTTAAAAAACGATTTTCTTTTATCAAACGATGATACAATTTCGTACCAATTGGTGCGTTCAACAACCCTACCATGGCAGTAACGATACCACTATTTTGAATGAAATTAATCATCTCATCAAAAATATTGGGCGGATCATGATCAAATCCCACAATAAATCCACCGGTCACCTGCATACCAGCCTGTTGCACTTTGTGAATCGATTGAATTAAATCCCGATGTCTATTTTGTATTTTGTGACACTCTTCCAGGCTTTCCTGATGTGGTGTTTCAATCCCAATAAAAACCGAATTAAAACCAGCCTCTGCCATCATATCCATCAATTCTTCTTCATCAGCAATATTAATTGAAGCCTGTGTCCCGAAAGAAAAGCAATATTTTTTTTCTTTATTCCATTTGATCATAGCCGGAAGAATCTCATCCCGTAATTTTCTTTTATGAGCAATAAAATTATCATCCACAATAAATACACCTTCCCGCCATCCCAGTTGATATAATTTATCTAATTCCTGTAACATCTGTAATTGTGACTTGGTTCTTATTTTATGACCGAAAAGAAGTGTTACATCACAAAAATCACAATCAAAAGGACACCCCCGGGAATACTGAATGCACAGTGAATTATATTTGTCTAAATTATCAATTAATTCCCAGGCGGGAACCGGTGAATATTCAAGATCAGCTTTTTTGTTGCTGGTATATATCCTTTTAAGATTACCTTTTTGCAGGTCATTTAAAAAATCAGGCAAGGTTACTTCTGCTTCATTTAAAACCAGATAATCCACCAAATCAAAATCCTGATAAGATGCTGTAAAAAGGGGGCCGCCGGCAACTATGATAGCTCCTGATTTTTTACAACGCTTGATAATTTCATTAGCAGATTTCCTCTGAATGGACATGGCTCCGATAAAAACATAATCTGCCCATCTTATATCCTGGTCTTTCAGAATATCACCAGCGGAGAGGTCTATCAATTTTTTCTCCCACTCCGCAGGCAATAAAGCTGCAACTGTTAACAGGCCTAACGGGGGAATGCTTGCTTTTTTGGAAATAAATTTTAAAGCATAATTAAAACTCCAGAATGTTTCTGGATAAGCGGGATATACCAGTAATATCTTCATTTAGGAGTAACCTCCTTTTAATTAATTGACATATCCATTATGTCTATAAATCAAATTTTTCAATTTTTTTTATATAATATTCTTTTAGCTTTATTTATTGGTCTATAGTATACCTGTGAAGGTTGGAGATACTTTACTGTGTTTATATATAATTTAATTTTGCTGTTCATCTATAAGCACCTCAAATAACCAATCACAAAGAATTATTAATTGACTTATTTTTCTCCATCTTTCCTGTTCCACCTTCAATAACCCCATCATGCTTAAGCACTGACACGATTGTCCCAAGGAAGCACTTAACATCCATCATAAAACTCATCTTTGCGACATACTCCCCATCCAATCTAGCTTTAACCTCAATAGAAAGTTCATCTCTGCCATTGATTTGTGCCCATCCAGTAAGACCTGGTCTAATATCATTAGCACCATACTTGTCCCTCTCATCAATCAAATCATATTGATTCCAAAGAGCTGGCCTAGGCCCTATGATACTCATCTCTCCAACAAAGATATTCCAAATCTGTGGCAGCTCATCAAGGCTTGTCTTTCTTAAAAACTTACCAACCTTAGTAATCCATTGGTCTGGATTTTCTAATAGATGTGTAGGACAATCTTTAGGAGTATCTATCCTCATGGTACGAAACTTCAATATATTAAAATGACTCTTATAGATTCCAACCCTTTTCTGCTTGAACAGAACCGGACCTTCAGAATCTATTTTGATTGCTATAGCTAGAACTAAAAATACAGGAGAAAGAATGATCAAACCTAGTAAAGATAATATGATATCTAAGAGTCTTTTCACTTTAATATACATAGACTTGCACCTCATTATAGTTGGTTAGTAAAATTTACTTGTATATCTGTTGATGCTGCTACTTCATCATACCCTGTGTATGTACTAACTATATTCTTCATGCATTGCTTTAATGACTCTTTATCGTTAATAGAATTCTGTAATGCTCTAACACCAAGCATAACTTCATTGAAGCTCAAATCCAGTGGCTTGCCAATATATATATTTTCATGATAAGTATTTTGGATTCCTTCTTCGTCTAACAGCAATTCTTCATAGAGTTTCTCTCCAGGTCTTAGTCCAGTAAATATAATTTTTATATCTACATCCGGTTCGAAGCCTGAAAGTTTTATCAAATCTCTAGCCAAATCTATTATTTTTACAGGTTGTCCCATGTCAAGGATGAATATTTCTCCACCTTTTGCCATGGCACCTGCTTGTATAACAAGCTGTGCAGCTTCAGGTATAGTCATAAAATATCTTGTAACCTCAGGATGAGTAACTGTAACGGGTCCTCCTCGAACAATCTGCTTTTTAAAAAGAGGTATTACACTTCCATTGCTTCCTAAGACATTACCAAATCTTACAGCTACAAATTCTGTCTTGCTGCGCTTGTCCATGGTCTGAACAATCATTTCCGCTACTCTTTTTGTAGCTCCCATTATATTTGTAGGATTAACAGCTTTATCGGTAGATATCAATACAAATTTCTTGGCTCCAAATTCATCTGCACATTGAACGAGGTATAAAGTACCAAATACATTATTCTTAACAGCTTCGCCAGGATTAAGTTCCATCAAAGGCACATGCTTATGAGCTGCTGCATGAAATACAACTCCTGGTTTATACTTGGAAAAAACTTGTCTTAATCTTTCTTTATCCCTTATTGATCCTATCATGATTTCAATGTTCAATCTATTTTTATAAATACTCTTAAGCTCCATTTCCAAATCGTAAGCATTATTCTCATATATATCAAATATGATAAGCTTCTTAGGGTTATACTTTGCGATCTGTCTGCAAAGCTCTGACCCTATAGATCCTCCTCCACCGGTTATTAAGACTACTTCATCTTTTATGTATCCTGCTATTTCCTCAGTATTGAGCTTAACTTCATCACGACCTAACAAGTCCTCTATGTTCACATCCCTAATTTTTTTAAGGCTTACTTTTTCATCCAATATCTCATAAACTCCAGGAAGTATCTTTAACTTACACTTTGTCTCCTTGCAAATATCTATGATTTTTCTCAATTCACTCTTTGGAGCTGATGGCAATGCAATTATTATTTCATCTATATAATGTTTAGAAACAATATCCCTGATCTTGTTTCTCCCGCCTAGTACAGGTACTCCATGTATATTGGATTTTTGTTTATGTATATCATCATCTACTATGGCAACAGGTATGCTGCCTAGCTCATTATGTTTCTGCAATTCCTTTATAACCATGGAACCTGCTTCCCCAGCACCTATAACTAAAACTCTAGATTTTTCTGACTTATCGTTTTTTACAAAATTATTTAATCTTCTTAATATCCTATAACTTAACCTGCTACCACCAATAAATATGAAGGTTATAAACCAGGACATAATATAAACGGACCTAGGGAGTCTTGCTCCAAAAAACTCACCATATAGATAGCACAGTGCAGTTTCAATGGCTGTAGCAAAAAAGACCTGTATAAGCTCATCTATACTGGCATATCTCCATAGGCTATTATATAAGCCTAGCACCCCATAAATAATTATTTTTATTGATGTCAATACTATAAAGGTATTATAATATATTTCCCTATATTGAGGCATTATTTTGCCATCGAATCTTAATAGAAGAGCCATATAGATAGCCATATTCACTAGAATTATATCTGTTATTATGAGTATGCTCTTTCGTCCATATACTTTCAAAAGACTACACCTCTCATCTAACCAATGGTGACATTGAACTCTTCATTTCTTCTCCGCTGGTCTTCCAATACTCTCTAAAGAAAGCAGTAAATACTCCAATCATTAGACCTAATACTGTAGCTATAGCCATATTAAAGCTTTTACGTGGGCCAACAGGAGTCATTGGTTCTACTGCCGGCGAAGCTATTATGATACTTGCCTCTCCAATATCTGAGGATTTAAGTATTCTGGTTTCCTCATATTTATTGAGAAATGCTTCGTATGTAGATTGAGCAAATTCTACCTTTTGTTTAATTATATTATCTTGATGCTGCTTATCAGCCAATTCAGCCTGTAATGTCTCTAGTTCATTTCTAGTAGTTTCTATTGCTTGTATAAGAGCTTGCTTCTCTGCTCTAATCTCTGAAAGTTTAATTTCATAATTGCTCACTGCATCCTTAAGATTTATATATATGCTATTTAATTCTTCAGATTCAAGTTCTATATTTAATACATCTTCTAAAGTATTACCATCTATATCGTCTACGTACTGAGTTAGAAGAGAATCTTCTACTATAGATTTTTTAAGTATTATTTTTTCTGATGTATTTGCCAGTTCCTTATTAGCAGTATCTAAAGAAGCTAGTATCTTTTTCTCCTCTATCTCTGCATTTAATAGGTCATTTTTATATTGAGTTATCAGTTCTGTCTTAGAGCTTACTTCTTTTTGCAGTTCCAATAAGCCTTTTGGTTGAGATAGA
>JAWLDD010000227.1:0-4683 GCA_041686815.1 Candidatus Atribacteria bacterium
GGATATATGCGAGATTAACTTATAATTAGGTTTCTATTAATATGTTAATATGAAGAATTGTATACTACGTGTTTGTTGTTTAGCAAGGAATATTCTGCTATAATGGTATTAACTGGAGAGGTCATGAAGCTCAAAGCGCCAATAATTGAGATTTTGATGTCCTCTAGTCCATTATTTTCAGAATATTATATCAAATAACATATGTGCTTTATCATTTCAAGATACCTACACTTTAACTTACCTATATAAGATTAAAGGAGGAGATAAAATGCATGCAATTTTTAAGAGGCGAAGCATAAGAAGGTATACCAATAAGATCGTATCCGATGAATTGCTTGAACAGATACTAAAAGCGGGTATGGCAGCACCATCAGCGGGTAACCAACAGCCCTGGCATTTTGTTGTCATCGATGACAGGGAGATTCTCAATGAGATACCTAAAGTTCATCCCTATTCCAATATGCTGAAAGAGGCAAGCCATGCTATAGTTGTGTGTGGCGATACTTCCCGGCAAAGATATGAGGGATTCTGGGTTCAGGATTGCTCAGCTGCAACACAGAATATGCTGTTAATGGCAACGGAATTAGGGCTTGGCTCAGTGTGGTTGGGGGTATACCCTAATAAAGAAAGAGTAAACGCAATAAAGGAACTACTGAACATGCCAGAGAATGTGATTCCACTTTGTATAGTATCTGTAGGTTACCCAGCAGAGACCAAAGAGCCAGCTGATAGGTTTGATGCAGCAAGAATTCACAGGAATAGATGGTAGGCTATGGTTATCTATTAACACCATCAAAGTATACATCTCAGGATTAATATTAAACTACGAGATGAATAAAAGGAGATATAAGAATGAGATTGGATTGTCATATACATACAGTATGGGGAGAAGTGGACCAACAAGCTCTCATGTCAAGATTGGAACAGGCGGGGCTTGATGGGGGGATTGTGTTATCCCACAGACCTGCTGGCTTTGAAGAGGAAGAAATACCTTCAGAACAGAGGATAGAAAACGTATTGGAATGGACCAAAGGTCAAAAATATTTATTTCCATTTTTCTTTATAGATCCTATCAGTGAGAAAGCTTTGGACGATGTGGATATAGCCGTTTCTATGGGAATAAAAGGCTTTAAAGTAATCTGTAGCACCCATTATCCAAGTGACCCACGGGCAATCCCAGTTTACAAGAAAATAGCCGAGAAGAATATGCCTATTTTATTCCATTCTGGCATTTTATACGATGGAAAGAATGCATCAGGAAATTATAATAGGCCTACGGAATTTGAATGTCTACTTTCCATTGATAATCTTAGATTTGCATTAGCTCATGTTTCTTGGCCATGGACTGACGAGTGTATCGCTGTGTATGGTAAATTCAATGATTCTTTGCGAAGAGGCGGCAAAAGCGCTGCAACAGCGGAGATGTTCATAGATCTTACCCCTGGTACTCCCTTCCCTTATAGAAGGGACATGCTGGAGAAGTTGCTTTTGACCGGGTACGATGTTGAAAATAATATTATATGGGGCGTCGATTCCCGAGTAAATAATTATAGTTCTGAATACGCCCTTAGAATACAAGAGTTTGACGATGCTGTATTTGAACAGCTCGGTATCTCTAGGGAAATGCAAGAAAAAATCTACTATAAGAATACCCTCCGATTTTTAGGAATAGAGGAGTAAATATGTAGAAGCAAGCTGTCATTGTTTGCTAAATTGAGGAGGCATACATTAAGATGATTAAAGTTGGAATTGTTGGAGCCAGAGGGCTTAGCACCGTATTAGGCTTTCAATCCCTGGGGAATACCAAGGTAGAAGCGCTATGTGATCTAAATGAAGAACTACTAAAAGAGCAGTCAAGAAAATATAGTATACCAAAGACTTACCGTATATTTGAGGACATGTTAGAGTCCGATATTGATGCTGTTGTCATTGCAACCCCAATGCAACTTCATGTTCCACAAGCTATACAGGCTTTGGAAGCAGGAAAGCATGTATTAAGCGAGGTAACAGCAGGTGTTACCATGGACGAATTATGGTGGCTGATTGAGACAGTAGAGAAGTCCAAAAAGGTATACATGATGGCAGAGAACTATTGCTACATTCCTGAAAACCAACTAATACGTAATATGGTGACCAAAGGATTGTTTGGTGATGTTTACTTTGGAGAAGGTGAATATATCCATGATATAAAAAACCTAACGAAATTCGAGGATGGTAGAAGTACCTGGAGAAAATTTTGGCAGTTAGGGAAAAGAGGTGCATTTTATCCGACTCACAGCCTAGGCCCGGTGATGCAATGGTTCGAAGGAGAAGAGATAGAGGCTGTTTCCTGTGTAGGAACAGGATGGCACACTGCACCAGAATTTAGGCAGGAAGATACCACTCTTACACTGTGCAGATTAAAAAGCGGAAAGCTCATCAAAATACGCTTGGATTGCATCTCGGAGCGGCCCCATAACTTAACCTATTATTCCCTCCAAGGAACTAAGGGATGCTACGAAGCACCAAGAGGATTAGGTGATGACCATAAGATATGGCTAAGAGGTATGGATGAAAGCACTGATAAGGCGAAGTGGAGACCATTGAAGGATTTTTATGAATACCTGCCAGAACGATATAAGAATGCAACTGACGAACAGAAAAAGGCTGGACATTGGGGCGGAGATTTCTTTATCGTTCAAGATTTTGTAGATGCAATGGTTAAGGGAACTAAGCCAGCTATCGATGTATATGAAGCATGTGAATGGACAGCAGTTGGCCTGCTATCAGAGCTATCCATTACTAATGGAGGAAGATTCATGGACATGCCTGACTTTAGAAAAAAGTCAAGGGACGAGCAGATTATTAAATTATAGGGGGTACATCCTGGATGGAGAATCAGCAAAATCTTAAACCACAATTAGTAATGATTAGACCAACATTGACAGACCTACCAACTATACAATTACCCAATGGATATAATATACGTACATTTCAACCAGGAGATGAAGATGCATGGGAATTCATAATCAACCATTCCTTTCAATATAAGAGTAATTTTGAAAAGGAGATCGCATCAGATAAATACTTTAGTCCAGAGAGGGTTATATTCGTATGCCATGGGGATACCCCTGTTGCAACAGCGACTTCATGGTACAGGCTCAAATGGGGCCAGCACACTGGATATCTACATATGGTGGGGGCTCTGTCTGACCACGGAGGAAAAGGTCTCGGATTACAGGTTAGTTTAGCTGCACTGTATCAGATGAGGAGGGACGGTAGGCTAGCCTCTATACTGGAAACTGATGATTTTCGCATTCCAGCTATAAAAACATACTTAAAATTGGGTTATAAGCCCCTTTTAATCCATAAAAATCAAGGAGATAGATGGAGCCAAATCTTCAAATCTCTTTAAATGAACAATCAAGGAGTGATACTATTGTTAAAAGCTGTCAGTTTAAAATGTGAACACCTAGACAATCCCATAGGCATTGGAGAGGCTAAGCCTCGGTTTGGCTGGATACTTGAATCAGATGGTAGAAACGTCATTCAGGAGAGTTATCATCTGCAGGTTTCTACCAATAGTGATTTCACTAATCCCTTGTGGGATACTGGTGTGGTTAGGTCTTCAGAATCAGCTCATGTGGAGTATTCAGGACCTCAATTACAATCATCCACAAGATATTTCTTTAGGGTAAAGATTGCTGACAATCAAGGTAATGAAAGCCCCTGGAGCGATATAGCATTTTTTGAGACAGGAATGCTGGATAGTTCTGAATGGAAAGCGGAGTTTATTAGTCCAGAAGGAGAAGATGAAGGTGATTCATCTAAAGGCAAATTATTGAGAAAGGAATTCCAACTAGATGGCGAGATAGCATTTGCTAGGGTCTATGCAACTGCTCTTGGTATGTATGAACTATATATAAATGGTAATCGTGTAGGTGATGGACTACTTACTCCGGGATGGACAGATTATAGGAAGAGGCTTCAATATCAAACTTATGATGTAACTAATATGCTTAAAGACGGAGCCAATGCTATAGGAGCATCTCTTGGTGCAGGCTGGTATAAGGGAGACCTAGCATGGGAAGGAAATCGTAATGTATATGGAAACAGGATGGCTCTTCTACTTCAATTGCTGGTAAGATATACCGATGGACGAGAAATATTAGTAGTTTCCGATGATAGCTGGAAAGCTTCTGATGGCCCCATACTATACTCGGAGTTGTATCATGGTGAGACCTATGATGCTAGGAAAGAGCGAAAGGGCTGGGATGTACCTGGATTTGATGATAGTAATTGGGATAAAGCTGCTATTGTTGATCAGGATATTTCAATTGTTGTTCCTCAGGATGGAGTGCTGGTTACTCGTCAGGAGACTTTGAAACCAATATCCATGTTTAAAACACCAAAGGATGAATTGGTCCTAGATTTTGGTCAAAATATGGTAGGTTGGGTAAGATTCAAAGTTAAAGGAAAAGCGGGAGACCGAGTAGTTCTAAAGCATGCTGAGGTTTTGGATGCAGAAGGCAACTTCTACACAGAAAATCTTAGATCAGCTAAAGCTAGAATTGAATATATATTAAAAGGGGAAGGTGTAGAAACCTTTGAACCTCATTTTACTTTCCAAGGATTCCGTTATGTGATGATAGAGGAATACCCAGGAAATGCAGATATGAATGATTTTGAAGTCATAGTTATTCA
>JAWLDD010000228.1:0-4652 GCA_041686815.1 Candidatus Atribacteria bacterium
CTATAGTTTTTTTATCCATTATCTCAAACATGGATTATCCCCCCTTAGTTCCTATCCTTATTTACTACAATGTTTCTAGCCAATACATTTACTTGGAGGATGTTTATCCCTGTTAAATGTACTATATCGTTGGCTATATTTATCTGTATTTGTTCCATAATCTCATGAATTTTGTATCCATAACATACCGTAATTTCGATGTTTATAACTGCACCTCCTACATGGCTAACCGCGCTGGATTTAATAACCTTATATACCCCTGGCACTTTGTAAGCATTGTGAGAAGCTATAGACTCCAAAGCCAAATCAGCAATATAGAATTTACCCATGTAGCTATATGTAGGCCGCATAACGGTCTTTTCTAAAGCTTCTACTTTTCTACCCTTCTCGGTAAATCTTAAAATCCGTAAAGGGTGAAGCAGATAACCGGAAAAGTCCTTTCTTATCTCAAGGGTGGGCACCGGAATGACATGCTTTCCTTCTTCCTTTCTGGTAATGCGGGCTGTTTGTATTTCCCCATTTGTGGAAATATCCTCGATCCTAATTATCTCATCCACCGATGGCAGTTGGAGAGTGTCTACGATCCTATGAATCATATTGACAGAAGTGCCTAGAATCAAGATGGCATCTGGATTTGCTTTATCTATAGCTTCTTTAACGCTAAGAGCATGAGCTTTATCCATAAATAGAGCTCTACGAACTGCTGCTACCATGGTAGCTTCCCTCTTAGCTGAAGTCCCTGCAATCACCTTGCTTCCTTTTATGAATAATCCATCATCTATAATATATAAAATACCTCGCTCATTTGCGAGGCTAGAAGCCTTATAGCTTTTTCCTGTACCGCTAGGCCCTACCAATCCATAGATTTTCAATCTTTTCGCCTCCACAGTTTTCTATAAAACACATATACACAGATTATAGGTGTAATACTCCTATCAGTACAACACTAAAGTTTTATTTATTCTAACACAAATATCAAAAAAATCATAGTAAGAATTATCTTTCCTCTACTGTAATTGCTCCTACAATTGATAGCACATGCTTTCTCGCTTAAGGTTATACCTAATTTAATAAGCCCATACATATATAAATAGCCGGAAACCTTTGTAAACAGTCAGGTTCCGGCTGTTTTTGATTATTCCTTATCTTTTACTTTATTTTGATAATAGGGACAATACGGCGTCAGAAAACAAATCTCACATTTTGGTTTTCTAGCATTACATATCTGCCTGCCATGATGTATTATCCAGTGATGAGCATCTGTCCATTTATTTTTTGGTATATTCTTCATAAGCTGTTTTTCAGTTTCTAATACATTGGTGGCATTAGCTAATCCTAACCGGTTAGATACCCTAAATACATGAGTATCTACAGCAATAGCATCAACACCAAAGGCGTTGCTGGCTACTACATTAGCGGTTTTTCTTCCCACTCCAGGCAAGGTCTGAAGAACCTCTATATCCTCAGGTACTTCTCCATTATATTTGTCCACTAGGATCTTACAGGTGGCGATGATATTTTTACTCTTGGTTTTATAGAACCCGCAGCTCTTTATAAGCTCTCCTAATTCTTCAGGCTCTAGCGCTGCCATATCTTCAGGCCTAGGATATCTTTCAAAAAGCTGAGGAGTAACCTTGTTTACCTGCTTATCTGTACATTGGGCAGAAAGAATAGTTGCTATCAGTAATTGAAACGGATTGTTATGTTTAAGCTCAGGGCCTGCCCCATGATATCTATCTTCAAGTAGTTCAAGTATTTTGTTTATATTCTCTCTTTTGTTCTTCATTTACGTCATCCTTTCGATTACCTATCTTTAAATAATCTTACCCTCTATTATCGTAAGCTAACACACAATCAAGACTTATATACAATATTTTGGTTATAAACATGTACACATAATTATATAAATAATATAACAGGCCATATCTTATTACAAGTCAATTATGCTTATAAAGAAGGTGAGTCGGGTGGACTTAAGTTATGGGACCCACTATCAGGTTAGCTTTAAGGATGGTAGACTCTGGAGTTTTTATTCGGACGATGAAAACAATATATTTTACAAACCATTAGTCGATGATGAAAACTGGGCTGATCCATGTCTTGTACTGTCTAACGTAAAAAAGGAATTTGGCCTCAATTTAGACAGAGACGAGAATCTACACATCATTTGTTTATCCAATGAGGATGAGATACTTTATATTCACTACGATGGAAAAGACTGGTCAAAACATGTGCTGTCTGAATATGATTCCCGAAAATATGAAATAAGATATCCTAATATTATTAAACTTGACAATAGAATACATATCATCTTTGCTATTGGAAGTACCAGCAACATGGAAAATTGGTCCCTATGCCATTATTGCTGGAACCATAAGGAATGGACTTACCAAGAGATTGTGAAGTTCACAAAAGCGGAAGATTTCATCCCTTTTCACTATGATATACATGATAGAGATATTCATTTGACCTATCATGGAATATCCGGGAATGCGCCAAAGCAGTTTCAAATAATATATTCCCATGAACTGCACAAATGGTCGGCATCCCCTGATAGTCCTTTAGATGGTACCGCAGCCCCCTATTCCAAGGATGAATCGGATTTGTTGGAACAGATTTTAGACTGGGGCAGTAAAGCAAAGTCAGCGTATCAAAACCACCTTTCCATTGTACGAGAAGTTGATGAACTTCATAGACGCTCTATGGAAAGCAAACGTCAGTGGGAACTTATCCTAGATGAACTTGAGCATCTTAAAGCAGATATTCATAAGCTACAGAAAAAGAATCCTTTAAAGAGCTTTTTTAAGTCCATGCTAAATTAGTTATAGTTATCTTATAGGCAACCTAACTAGTTGACAGTAGTTTCCAGTGCGTCTTATAGAATAGAACCCAATTATAGGGATATTATTCCTTTTATAAATATCCATCACAAATGACGTTATTTTAGGAGAAAAACTAAGGGATAACCCACAACCCAAAGATACACCTTTGGGAGTAGAGATTATTTTTGAATCAAACCCAGCGTTTTTTAATAGCTGACTAAAATATAGGGCATGCTGCCTTGAATTAAAGGATACAAAATTATATTCCTCGACGGTAGGCATAGATTTCCTCCTATCTGAAAATTATTTGCGGATACCTTACATAGCATCCTTCTTTACGTTCTATTATCAATATATTTTTGAATCTGTCATTTGTTACATAAAGAATTGAGGGGATAAAATGATCTATATGGATAACGCTGCCACATCATGGCCTAAACCTGATACTGTCTATGATACTGTTTTAACTACAATGAAAAAGTATGGTGCGAACCCTGGTCGCTCCAGTCATTCGATGGCAGTGGAAGCTGCCAATATTCTACTATATACAAGGGAGATGCTATGTGAATTATTTAATGTTTCTGATCCTTTTAGAATGATATTTACATATAATACTACCGACAGCCTGAACCTTGCCATAAAAGGCATCTTAAGGGAAGGAGATCATGTTATTACCACCTCTATGGAACATAATTCTGTAATAAGGCCTCTTATGCACTTAGCTAGTTTGGGTATAGAAACTACTATCATCTCCACTGACTCCCAGGGAATTCTGGATCCTAGAGATATAGAAAAGGCTATTCGAAGTAATACTCGACTGATTGTAACTACCCATGCTTCTAATGTAACAGGCACTATCATGCCCGTTGAAGCTATCGGAAAAGTAGCAAACGCATATGGGGTCTACTATTTGCTAGATGCTGCCCAGACAGCAGGACTTATCCCAATGGACCTTTCTATGATGCCAGTTGATATGGTAGCCATGCCCGGTCATAAAGGACTCTTAGGTCCTCAGGGAGTAGGTGTGCTCTTCGTAAGAGATGGTGTTGAGCTAAAACAAATACGTGAGGGAGGTACAGGCAGTCAATCAGAAAGTATTTATCAGCCAGAGTTTTTCCCTGATCGATATGAGTCTGGTACATTGAACACACCCGGTATTGCTGGTTTAGGTGCTGGCATCAAGTATATTTTGGCCAATGGCCTTGTAAAAGCCATGTCACGGGTCGCTTCAATGGAAAAATTGTTTATCCATTCTTTATCCCAAATAGAAGGGGTAATCGTATATGGTCCCCAAAGTATGGATCAAAGAAGCGGAATTGTATCAATTAATATAGGAGATAAAGATTCTAGAGAAATAGTTAATATCTTAAATAATGAATATAATATCGCCACTCGTGGAAGTCTACACTGTGCACCCTTAGCTCATGAGACCATAGGTACAAAAAAACAAGGGACTGTACGATTTAGTCCAGGCATCTTTACCACCATTGAGGAAGTAAAGGATTGCATCAAGGCTATAGGCGAAATAAGCCAAAAAGTGAAAACCCGCAGCATATAAGCTGACGGGTTACACTTGTTTATCTTAAGGCTCTGAGAAGTTTCTCCAATTTTCTCTTTTGGTTGACATCCATCATCGGCAGAATAGTTTGGATCATTTGTCTAGCCTTACTTGGGGTTATTCCGCCTTGTCCTGTTTTGATCATTCGAGCCAGTTCTGCAACAAGCTCATCTTCGGGCTTACCATCTAAATCAGTAAATAAGCTAGCCATTTTCTCTAAACTATCTCTACTCATATCCATTATATCTCCACCTTTCTCCGAATTGCATCTC
>JAWLDD010000229.1:0-4635 GCA_041686815.1 Candidatus Atribacteria bacterium
GTTCTCTAAATTCAAGACATAACTCCCATCGGTAAAAATATATTTCACGCCATTTTGAGTATCATCAAAATTTCCTTCCACTGCCACAACATGTACGTTTTCTCCTTGTTGAGTAGCCATCTGAAGCTTTTGAATTGGACTTACACCGCCATCAGGGTAGAATACAATTATCCTAGTTCCAGCCACATCCCTAAATCCTTCTAAAGCTGCTTTCCCTGTGTCACCGGAAGTAGCAACTAGTATAACAATCTCCTTATCCTCACCTGTGCAACAAACAGCGGTAGTCATCAAGTGAGGCAAAATCTGAAGAGCCATATCCTTAAAGGCATAGGTAGGTCCATGCCATAATTCTTGAATGTAAAGATTAGGGTCTAAGGACACTACAGGTGCTATCTCAGGGCAATCGAAACTACTTCCACCATAGGCTGATTCAATAATTCGTTGTAAATCATCTCGCTCATAATCAGTGAGAAATAGGGAGAGTACCTTGAAAGCACGCTGCTTATAGTCCATATCCATCATTTCTTTCAGATCTTGTTCCCTTAGGGTTGGTATAAACTCAGGTACAAATAGACCGCCCTCTAAAGATATTCCTTGCTTAATAATGTCCATCGAGTTCATCTTAAGTTTACTATTTCTCGTGCTCAAATATAACATTTCTATATTCCACCATTCTCTCCTTGGTTTTCTTTCTGTCAATTATATCCTACGCCTATTATATCGTCAATATAGGCTATAGCTAGCATGGGTGCTGTCAAAATTCTCCTCATAATGACTAGAAAAAGGCATAAAAAAACTCTCCATATATTATTTCTAGGAAAGTACATAGTTACTTTTATTAAATTTAGATAAGACACAAAGGAAAAGCCAAGGGTTCTGGTGCTCCCTCGGCCTTGGAAATACCTTTTTATTATGCAATATACTCCTTCAAAAAGGTAGGGACGCTATCAGGATCACCGTTCATAGAAATTGTAAATTTAATATTGAATTTTTCTGAAATATTATTTACATCAGCTAAGAAATCTTTAACACCTGCCAAATCCTCTTTCAAGTATTCCAACAGCCCATCGATATAGACCCTTTCGATATCATAGTTTTGTGCTACAATACCATTTAGGAATCCATAGAACATTCTTAAGTCCTTAACATCAAAATCTCGTAGCTGTATCAATCTAACCTTATGGTTTAGCTCGACCATTCTCCTCTTCTCACCGCTAATAAAAACAATCTCTCCCTTAGTCTCTTCCAGGGCTCTGTTGGCCATGTTTACCAAGGTCTTGGTTTTGCCGGTACCTTTGCCACCGACCACTGCTTGTATCATGTTGACCGCCTCCCACCATATTGTTTTGATCTTGACAGTATTATACCATATTAAATATTCCTTTACCATAGTAATAATTTTGGGATTTAGCTAAATGCTTTGGTGTTAAAGAACACCAAAGCATTCCATTAATTTTTCCTATGTTGACGCTTTCTTTGTGTTGTGTTGAGAATTTCTTTCCTAATTCTAATATTCTTCGGAGTAATTTCTACTAATTCATCTTCATCGATAAACTCCAATGCCTGCTCCAAAGTCAGTTTCCGTGGTGGTGTCAAACGCAATGCCTCATCGGATCCAGCTGCTCGAATATTTGTAACATGCTTTTTCTTACATACGTTAACCTCTATATCGCCCTGACGTTGATTTTGCCCTACTACCATACCTTCATACACAGGTGTTCCAGGCTCAATAAAGAGAATTCCCCTTTCTTGAGCATTATGCAACCCATAAGTTACTGCCTCACCTTGCTCGGATGCAACCAGGGAACCTTGCTGCCTAAATGGAATCTCTCCTTTATAGGGCTGATAACCATCGAAGATAGAATTTAGTATTCCTTCACCTCTGGTATCGGTCAAAAATTCGGAGCGATAACCAAACAACCCCCGAGCGGGTATAGAAAACTCCAGCTTCACGCGTCCGCCTTTGCTCTCACCAATACTAATTATCTCGCCTTTTCGTCTTCCCAGCTTTTCAATTACTGTGCCCATATACTCATCGGGCACATCTATCAATACTCTTTCAATGGGTTCGTGAAGTTTTCCGTCTATGGTCTGGTAGATAACTGTTGGCTTGGAGACTTGGAATTCATAACCTTGACGCCTCATATTTTCAATGAGTATGGACAGATGTAACTCCCCTCTTCCCGAAACAACAAAAGCATCTGGAGAATCAGTTTCTTCTACCCTAAGGCTGACATCTGTATATCTTTCTTTAAATAGTCTGTCCCTCAAGTTTCGTGATGTCACATATTTGCCGTCCTGTCCCGCAAAAGGACTGGTATTGACTGAAAAAGTCATGGATATGGTGGGTTGTGATATCTTAACAAAGGGTAGGGGCTCGGGATGGTCAATATGACAAATGGTATCCCCTATGTTTATTCCTTCTACTCCCGATACCGCCACAATATCCCCAGATATAGCTTTATCAGCAGGCACCCTTTTCAATCCATCAAATAAATAGAGGTTAGTTATCTTAACCTTGATTGGCTCCCTCTCATAGTTGCATAACAAAGCCTCTTGCCCTACTTCTATCCGACCTCTCTCGATCTTGCCGATAGCTATCCTACCTACATAATCGTTGTAGTCTATTGTGGATACCAACATCTGAAGGGGACCTTGACTAGAGTCTTTAGGTCCTGGTATATGGCTTAATATGGTATCAAATAAGGGGGCCATATCCTTTCCCCTTTCATCCATATCCAAAGATGCTGTTCCTTCCTTGGCTGATGCAAAAACAAAAGGACAATCCAATTGTTCTTCTCCTGCATCTAGATCAATTAGAAGCTCCAGTACTTCATCTACCACTTCATGAGGTCTAGCATCTGGTCTATCGATCTTATTAATAACCACTATTACAGGATGACCAAGCTCCAAAGCTTTGGACAATACAAATCGTGTTTGGGGCATGGGCCCCTCAAATGCATCAACCAAAAGGAGCACTCCATCCACCATCTTTAATACCCGTTCTACTTCGCCTCCAAAATCTGCGTGTCCTGGAGTATCTACTATATTTATCTTTGTACCATTATATGAAACGGCAGTGTTTTTGGACAATATGGTAATACCACGTTCTCTTTCCAAGTCATTGGAATCCATCACCCTATCGGCAATTTGTTGGTTTTCACGAAATACGCCACTTTGCCACAATAGTTGATCAACCAGCGAAGTTTTACCATGGTCAACATGAGCTATTATTGCTATATTGCGAATATCCTGCCTATTAGTCATCTTCTCCCTCTATTCTATCAAATGATTCGATTATTTCATTTTCTACGACTAAAAAATATTAACACAAAATGACTTAATTTGCAAAATAAATTAGCGGGGTAAAACCCCGCTTTCTTATTTTTCAACATAGCTTCTTAATGGATTTACATCCAATCCTTCATACTGCTTCAAAAAGGGAAGTAGCTTGGACGCTATTATTTTAACTCCTCCAGCTGTATTGGACTCAATATTGAGAGGCATTAAGGGATCATGAAGAGACATCCTGAGCAAGAACCATCCGTCACCCATTTGAGCATTAAAGGATACCCGTAATCCTTCGTGGTTGTCTGGAGCTATTTGCCACCCCTCCGACCTTTCCGCATATATTTCCAATTCTCTTAGGATATTCTGACCATAATCGCTGAAATTATCTACCAGAAGATTCATTCTGAACTCTTCTGCTTCAGCTGGTTCTGCCAAATTCTCAATAAGTGATCCTATCTCTCTATCTTCATACAATTTCATCTTAGCCATTTTTATAAGTATAGTTGTAATCAAATATGCTCCATCATCTAAGAAATAGTTCTCCTTAAGAGCTCCATGCCCGGAAGTTTCGATGGCTAAGTGACATTCCTGACCTTCTTTGTTCAACCTTACAGCTTCATTTATGACATTTCTGTATCCTCGCTTGAACCTGTGATGTATTCCATCCAAATCATTTTCAATAAACTCCTTCAAACCCGTAGATGTAATGGAGTCGGTCACTATGGTGGTACCTGGATGGTTCTCTAGAACAATTGCAGCTATAAGAGCTATCAATCTATTTCTGTTTATCTCATTACCGTTTTTATCTACTGCCCCAGCCCGGTCCACATCGGTATCAAATATGATGCCAAAATCTGCGTTATTCTCTTTGACAGCATTTACTATAGCTTCCATGGCCTCTTTGTCTTCAGGGTTTGGGACATGGTTGGGGAAGGAACCATCGGGTTCCAGGTATTGGCTACCCGTCGTATCAGCTCCTAAGGGCACCAGAACTTTATCTACAAAGAAGCCACCCGCACCGTTTCCGGCATCAACTACTATTTTAAAGCCATCTAAAGGCCGCATATAATCCTTGGAGCTGTTTACCTGACGACGGATTTTATCTACCAACATCTCGGCATAAATCGAAATAAAGTCTATCTCCTTTACTTCTCCCAAAGTGTTAGATTCAACAAATTCCCTATTCTGTGCTTTTAAAAGTATATTGGATATGTCAATCTTCTCTAGACCGCCTTCTTTGGTGAAGAACTTCAATCCATTTCTATTAAAGGGAAGGTGGCTGGCAGTTATCATTACTGCTCCATCATACTCGTATCCTTTGGTGACTGTGGTCATATACATGGC